>CAMOYS010000023.1 GCA_946630435.1 uncultured Caryophanales bacterium
TAGTTGCTTAAGAAAGCTGTATGACGGCCACCTTCTTCTTTCTTTAAAACGTAGACACTAGCGGTGAATTTGGTATGTGGGGTAACACTGCCTGGTTTGGCAAGAACTTGACCACGAACGACTTGATCACGGTTGATACCACGGAGAAGAACACCAACGTTATCACCTGGTTCAGCGTAATCGAGGGATTTACGGAACATTTCAAGACCAGTAACGACTGTCTTTTGAGTTTCTCTAATACCAACGATTTCAACTTCTTCGTTGAGTTTGATCACACCACGTTCAACTCTACCAGTAACGACGGTACCACGACCAGAGATGGTCATAACGTCTTCGATTGGGAGTAAGAATGGTTTGTCTTTATCATGTTGTGGAAGTGGGAAGTAGCTATCAACAGCATCCATAAGTTCTTGGATGTGAGCTTCTTCGGCTGGATCTCCATCAAGAGCCTTCTTAGCGGAACCACGGATAACTGGAAGTGTATCACCTGGGAAACCATAAGAAGTTAAGAGATCTCTGACGTCCATTTCGACTAAGTCGATTAATTCAGCATCATCAACTAAGTCAGTCTTGTTTAAGAAGACAACGATATATGGAACACCGACTTGACGAGCAAGAAGAATGTGTTCACGGGTTTGTGGCATAACACCATCAGTAGCAGCAACAACGAGGATAGCACCATCCATTTGAGCAGCACCGGTAATCATGTTTTTAACATAGTCAGCGTGCCCTGGGCAGTCAACGTGAGCATAGTGACGTTTAGCTGTTTCGTACTCGATGTGAGCTGTATTAATTGTAATACCACGGGCTTTTTCTTCTGGAGCAGCATCGATTTCATCGTATGCTTTAGCCACTGCTCCACCCTTTTTAGCAAGGTAGCTTGTGATAGCAGCAGTTAATGTGGTTTTACCATGGTCAACGTGACCGATAGTACCAATGTTAAGGTGTGGTTTGCTTCTATCAAATTTTTGTTTTGCCATAAAATTGAATTTCCTCCTTAAGTGTTAGTATTCGTTAAAATTCAACGAAATCATAATATAGCAAGTTTTTTATAAAATCAACACAATAGTGTTATGTTGACTTATCTTCCGCTCATCCCAGACTTCTTAATAATCTCTTCTTGGACAAAGCGTGGGCATTCGCCATAATGGTCGAATTGCATTGTGTAGTTACCGCGGCCTTGGGTGAAGGAACGTAAGTCAGTAACGTAACCGAACATCTCTGCTAAAGGTACTTCAGCTTCAATGATCTTGGCGTTACCTCTTTGAGTTTCACCGGTCATATTACCACGACGTCTAGAGATATCGCCGATAACATCACCATAATATTGTTCTGGGACAGTAACTTCAATTTTCATAATAGGCTCTAAGATGACAGGATCGCACTTTTTAGCGGCTTCCTTAAGAGCCATAGAAGCAGCAATCTTATAAGCCGCTTCAGATGAGTCAACATCGTGAGATGAACCATCGAATAAGGTAGCTTTAATATCGATAACTGGATAACCAGCAACTAAACCTCTATTAAGAGCATCTTCGAGACCATCTTGGGTTGGACGAATGTATTCTCTTGGAACACTACCACCGACAACGGCGTCAACGAATTCGAAGCCTTTGCCTGGGTTAGGTTCAAAGCGAAGCCAGACGTGACCATATTGACCACGACCACCGGATTGTTTGATGTATTTACCTTCACATTCGGCGGTTTTTCTAATTGTTTCACGGTAACCAACTTGAGGAGCACCAACGTTAACTTGAACATTGAATTCTCTTCTCATACGGTCAACGATAATGTCGAGGTGGAGCTCACCAACACCAGCGATAATTGTTTGACCAGTTTCGACATTGGTGTGAACTTTGAATGTTGGGTCTTCTTCAGCAAGTTTTTGAAGAGCGATAGACATCTTTTCTTGATCGCCTTTAGTCTTTGGTTCGACAGCTTCTTCAATAACTGGTTCTGGGAATTCCATTCTTTCAAGGATGATTGGAGTCTTCTCATCAGAGAGAGTATCACCAGTTGTGGTATTCTTTAAACCAACAACCGCGCCGATATCACCTGCATGTAAGGCATCGACTTCTTCACGGTGGTTGGAGTGCATGAGAACAACACGGGCGATTCTTTCCTTACTTCCTTTAGTGGAATTGAGGACGTAAGAACCACTTGTTAATGTACCGCTATAAACACGGACATAAGCTAAACGACCAATGAATGGGTCAGTAGCAATCTTGAAGGCTAAAGCAGCTAAAGGAGCTTTGTCATCAGGTTCACATGTAACTTTTTCACCATTTTCGTTTTCACCAATAGCGTGTGGAATATCAAGTGGGCTTGGTAAGTAGGCAACAACACCATCAAGTAAGAGTTGAATACCTTTATTCTTATAAGCAGATCCACAGAAGACTGGGTGGAATTCACCAGTCAAGACGGCTTTACGAATAGTGGCGTTAATCATTTCGGTTGGGACTTCTTCGCCTTCAAGGACCATCATCATGAGATCGTCATCGAATGCAGCGAGAGCCTCGAGTAATTTAGAACGAAGTTCTTCAACTTTAGCTTTATATTCTTCAGGAATTGGAGCTTCAGTTGGAGCTTCTTCTTTCGCATTGGTATACATCCAAGCTTTTCTTTCAATGATATCGATAACACCATTGAATTGGGATTCTCTACCAATTGGGTATTGAACAGCTTCAGCATTAGCGGCTAAACGTTCATGTAAGGAAGCGACACACATATCGAAATCCGCACCAATAGCGTCGAGTTTGTTAACAAAGACGATACGTGGAACACCATATTTAGTACCTTGTCTCCAAACGGTTTCGGTTTGTGGTTCAACACCGTTTTTACCATCAAGGACAGTAACAGCACCATCTAAGACACGAAGTGAACGTTCAACTTCAACAGTGAAGTCGACGTGCCCTGGAGTGTCGATGATATTAATTCTATTACCTTTCCAGAAAGCGGTTGTAGCCGCAGAGGTGATGGTAATACCTCTTTCTTGTTCTTGTTCCATCCAGTCCATCGTAGCAGCACCTTCGTGAACTTCTCCGATTTTGTGGATTTTACCAGTGAAATAAAGAATTCTTTCAGTGGTTGTAGTTTTACCGGCATCGATGTGGGCCATGATACCGATATTTCTGGTATGAGCTAAATCATATTGGCGAGCCATAAATAATTTCTCCTACCAGCGATAGTGAGCATAAGCTTTGTTGGCTTCGGCCATCTTATGCGTATCTTCTCTTTTCTTAACAGAAGCACCAACACCGTTAGCAGCATCAATAATTTCATTGGCAAGTTTATCTTCCATTGATTTTTCGTTTCTGAGTCTAGCGTAGGTGACAAGCCATCTAAGACCTAAAGTGACTTTACGTTCACTAGAGACTTCGACTGGGACTTGATAGTTTGCAGCGCCAATACGACGAACTTTAAGTTCGACTTCTGGCATAATATTATTAATCGCGGTGGCAAAGACGTCCATTGCTGGTTTACCAGTTTGTGCTTCGATTTTCTTGAAAGCATTATATAAAATGGTTTGAGCAGTACCTCTTTTACCATCGACCATAATACGATTGATTAAACGTGTGACCAATTTGGAATTGTAAATTGGATCAGGTAAGACTTCACGTTTTGCAACATTACCTTTACGTGGCATATTGTTTTCTCCTTTCTTAAATCTAATGTGTTATCAGCTTATTTCGCTTCTTTTGGTTTCTTAGTGCCGTATAAAGAACGTCCTTGACGACGAGCTTCAATACCAGCGCAGTCTAAGGTACCACGAACGATGTGATAACGAACACCTGGTAAATCTTTAACACGTCCACCACGAATGATGACGGTTGAGTGTTCTTGTAGGTTGTGTCCTTCACCACCGATATAGGCGGTAACTTCATATCCGTTAGATAAGCGAACACGAGCATATTTTCTCAAAGCAGAGTTTGGTTTCTTTGGAGTCATTGTACCAACACGGGTGCAGACACCTCTTTTTTGAGAGCTATTTTGTTCAGTTTCACGTGAATGGAGTGAGTTCCATCTTTTTCCAAGAGCAGGAGCTTTGGATTTCTTCACGGTTTTAACACGACCATTTTTAACTAATTGGTTAATGGTAGGCATTGATTGTCCTCCTTTCAATGTACTTTCCTAATAAGTTTATTGCACACATTCCCCGGTGTATCATAACTTTCCCGAAAGAATAGACCCAAAGGGGTCATTTGTGCATGCTGAATAATATTATTAGAAGTAAATAAACTAGTCAACTATTTTTTAAATTTATTATAAATATAAAGAAGAAAGGTTCGAGCAAGAGGGATTTATGAGTAAACATAAACCTCGCCTCCTCTTGCTCTATAAGAGCGCCGATAAGAGCATCCTGAGCTGCCCTTATAGGGATCCCTTTAACGAGCCTTGCTTCTTCTAATTCGATAACATATAATATAAGCAAGGTGTTGGCAGACGTGCTCAGGCACGTTCTGTTTTTAATAAGAGCACTAGTCTCTTAAGACCAACACCGCGATTATTACCATCACTAGGATGATAAAGACCATTGGGTCTATACTATATCTCTCCTTTCTAGAAGAGAACAAGTGGCTAAAGGGATGATAATCATACGGGCTAACATACTTTATCCTCCCTTACCATATATATAGGGAAAAATTCCAAAAAAGTGATGAGTAATAGTAAAGGATGCATCTATGATGCATCTTTTTTTATCTTTGTTTTCGAAAACGGGAATTTTAAGCATAAAAAAATACACACGAGGTGTACTTTTCTAAATTGATTAATTAGACGAGTTCTTTCGATATGGTGAATTCGCCTTTATTGATCATGTCTCTAATCTTTTCTTTTGGCATTGGTTTACCAAATAGATAACCTTGAAGTCTTCCACATTGAGCTTCTTTTAAGAAATCAGTTTCAAGTTGAGTTTCAACACCTTCGGAAAGAGTCTTCATACCAAGTTTATTCGCCATTGAGATAACCGCTTCAATAAGTGGACGGGCTTTTGGATTATTTTCAAAACCGCTTAAGAATTTCATATCGAGTTTTAAAACATCAAAGTCATAATCTTTTAAGACGTTAAGAGAGGAATAGCCACTTCCAAAGTCGTCGAGCCATAAAGCGTAGCCTTTTTCTTTTAAGTCATGAATGTTTTTAGAAAGTAATTCAGCGTTTTCCGTTAACGCGGATTCCGTAATTTCAACATGAATAAAGTGTTTATCAATATTATATTTACGAACCATTTCTTCTAAGAATGGGACAACATCCATAAGTTCAAAGTCTAAGCGAGAAATATTTAAGGAAACTGGGAAGACTGGCATATTACGGTCAATCGCTTCTCTCATATCTCTAAAGACTGATTCAATAATACAAGCGTCAAGTTTATGAACGAGCTTAGTATTTTCTAAAGTAGGAACAAAACTGATTGGAGGAAGCATTCCTTTTTCTGGATCTTCCCAACGAGCGAGAGCTTCTGCTCCACAAAGTTTACCATCTTTAGACCAAACAACTGGTTGATAATAAGGTTTAATCCAGCCTTTCTCCACCGCTTCATCAACATGATTAATAACGTATTGCATTAAGTGATATTCTTTATGCATCTTTAAATCATATTCAACGAATAAGTCTTGCATCTTAGAAGAAGCAACACTACAAGCATAGCGAGCTTTATCCACTGCTCTTCTAGCGGCTTCTCCGTTTTTAATTAAGTATCCACCAGCATATATATGTGGTTGAACTTCGTGGTCGAGTTCTAATACTGCATAATTAAGTTTTTGTAGTTTAGCTATATATTCTTCACTATTAATAGCGACAACATAATGGTCATCGGATTGGCGGCAGACGATTCCACCTTCAAATTCTTCTTCAATTAATTCCCCTACTCTTTTTAAGAATTCATTACCTTTAATAAATCCTCTTTGGTCGTTATAAGTTTTGAAGTTACCAATGTTAATAAATAAGATTATCTTACCTTCGTTATCAGTGATAGTTTCATCTAAAGTTCTAACTAAGAAAGAGAAATTATGAAGACCAGTTAATTCATCATAATCCGCAATATAGGTGAGTTCCTCATCTTTTTTCGCTGAAATTAAACGTTGATGATACATTAAAATGGAGATCATCGTTAAGGATACAAAGAACGTTATGTAGTTCACTAAATCCCCATCTTTAAAGGCGAGAACATCTTCTGGTCCATAACCACTTGCAACATCTGCTGCGTTAATTAAGAAATAGAAAGCGATAAAGACAGAGACGTTTAAAACAACTGAAATCCATGGCTTCCAAATTAATAAGCAAGCGACATAAATCGCCATCGTTAAGAAACAGATGATTTCTTTATGTTTAGAAGAGATATGATCACTATAAGAAACACGAACGCCAAAGAATAAACAGATAACCGCGAATAAGATGATGATGGTGTTAATTAAGAAATAGATATCTTTGTTTTTAAACTTCTTCCATAAAGTAAAGAAGAGTATTAAGCCTGAGGCTAAAGTGGTAAAAGCATATAAGGCAATTAACAAGATATTACTAATTTGCCCTTTAGTAGTGTCCCATTTAGAGAAGTTTTCACCAAAGATATAGAAACTATATAAGAAAGAAATTCCCGAGAAAACAAGGTTTAAAATAAAGGAAGTTTTACTAGGAATCTTTTTATAAATATTAGTTAAGCAGAAGACAAAAATCGCACAACCTAAGGTAATAAATAATATAAATAAGGATATATAGGAGAGAACAAAGGAAAAATAATCCCCTGTAGGCCACTTTGGAATAAGATATTTTTCAGTTTGGCGGATAATCATCCAAAGCTCTAAGCCGATGATAACCGCGGACATAAATAAAGAGGAACGAACATTAGACTCGTTTAAATAGGCCTTAACGAATTTTGAGTTTCGATTAATGCCGATGAAGTTAAGTATCGTTTTTAGTACTCTCATAATTTTTAATTATAGTTTAGCGCTTTAAAAATAGATATTATTTTTTAACGAATGATATAGTGGCTTTATTGTCTTTAATTGATTCAATCACGAATGTATAGCCTAAATCACTTCCATCATGGAATTTAAAATCCTGATAAGTAGTTATTCCAAAGCTATCTCCTTCATAGAAAAGTGTCTCATTCGTGGCACTTCCTCCATTTAAAAAGCTAGTAACTCCATCCTTTTGCATTAATTCATATAGAGGATATTTAGTAAATTCACTAGTATTTCTAATCGTGTTAGAGTGCGCTAAGCCAATTCGATAAGTTGACTTTGAATAACCGCCACTAGAAATATAACTAACAGGTCTAGTCTTATTTTCAAAGAATGCTGCTCTTGCATCGACATGATAAACTTTGACTCCTACTTTATCCATGAGTTTAGCGTTACTTTGTGGATGAGTAACGTCGAATTTATTTAATTTAGTTGGAGAATATAGCTCTAAAAGAAGATATTCATCCATTGCTGTTTTGTTCCAATTATCTTTAATTAAGACTAAATCTCCACTACTTTCGAAATCATTAATCGTTATTTTTCCTGTGTCTTTAATAACATATGGTCTAGTCCAATTTAAGGACATCTTTGAGTAACCAGTTTCATCGCCAATTGAATAATCCATCATATCAACGTGTCCAGTTGGGGAATATTGACCGTTTTCTGCATAATAATCTAGTAAACCAAGTAAATGTCCTGTTTCATGAATTAAAGTATGAGAATCTGGTTCGTTATAAAGGTTTAAATTAAGCATTGAAAATGAGGTCCAAGCGCATAATCCACCTGAATTAAAAGTATAGGCCCATAAGGCGGAATTAGAGACATCATCCCCTGTAACATTAGGAGCGCTATAGACTAAATAGAGGGGAACACCTAGGTTTTCTACCCCGTTTACATAGTAAGAAGAAATATCATTATAGTTTTCTTTATACCATTTAAGGGCGGCGTTATAGATATTTAATACGATTGATTTACCTGTGGATGGTTTAGCGAGCTCTTCATATGAAACTGGACTTCTAAACCAATTAGTGACTTTTCCATCAATCTTAAGTTTTCCATAGCTAGATTTATCAAAAAAAGAGGCAACTGATTCATATTGATTAACAGAATTATCGCCAAAGAAGGCATTTTGGATGATGGTTTTAGATAAAGTACAGCCATGACCAAGTTTTTCACAAGAATAATCATCAAAGTCCACGGGCACCACTATCATTTTAGAAATACCAGTTGTGTTCATCATTTTTAAATAGTTAGTTGTGCGATACATTGAAGCATATGAATCAATACTTTCTGTTTCTCCCTTATCATTAAGATAAGTAAGTGAATTATAATCACCTAATTTATAGTAATTTTCAGTTTCAATCGCTTCATGAGTGTCATTATCAACTTCGTTATATGTGTATCTTGAAAAGACTATCTCTTTCACTCCGCATGAAGAGAGTAAAAGGATAGAAGTTACTCCTAAAGAAATAGTCTTAAACATTTGTTTTAACATATTAGAGCAATTATAAAGACTTTTCTTCTTTATATCAATAAACGCGCATATAAAAAGCCCATCCGAAGATGAGCTAATTAGCTAATAAACTTAATTAAGCTTTATAGAAGGTAATGGTTGCAGAATCAGCACTTAAGGATTCAATAACCATCTTGTAACCCCAAGCTTTACCACTATTCATGGTGAAGTCACGATAGTTGTCGGTGTCATTTAAGATGTCACCAGCATGCCATAATGTTTCATCATCAATAATTTGCTTTTGTGAACCTTGGTTACTATTCATAAAGTAGAGTAAGTTGAAGCCATTAACGGTTCTACTTCCAGTATTGGAAGCTGCAACTTGAACATAGCTACTTTGAGCGGTAGAAACGATTTGATCAGTATAACCGACAAAGTCTAATTTAGAACCACCTGTCCAGTTGAATAAACCTAAACGGGAATCAACGTGCCAGACCTTAATGCCAGGTTTTTGTGGACATAATGGATATGCGCCAGCGTATTTTTGTTTAGAGTCGAATTCATTAACACCAGTTGGGGTATAGAGTTCAACCGCAATATATTCAGTATTGAATGTGTTTCCATATTTTGGGTTATCTTCGAAGTAACCGCGATATGGAATCATGATGCAATCACCAGTATCGGTGAATGATCTAACTGTAACTTGAGTTGGACCAGTAACAACGATTGGATCAACCCAACCATATAATGATTTGGAATAAGAGTTATGATCACCAACGTTATGGTCCATCATATCAACACTGTGAGCTGGGCTTGTCTTATAGTCATAATCGTAATAGTCTGGTAAACCCATACCGTGACCAGTTTCGTGAATGATTGTGTGAGCATCAACTTTAGCGACACCGTCAGAGATTTCTTTGCATGTCCAAGCACGATGCTTACCGTTTTCATAAACGCCACCTTCGACCATGGTGTAATAAGATTGCCATGCCCATTTACCTAATTCAGGTTTTTGTTTGTTACCGTTATTGCTAACACCACCACAATAGGCCCAGAATTTTTCATTGTCGATTGGGACATCTTCGCCTTTTTCATTAGTGTATGTAGCATAGAATGGAGCACTATAGACCATTTCGATAATATCAATAACACCATCTTTATCAGAATCGAAGTATTGAAGGAATTCAGTTCCACTATTGAACATATAAGAACCATCTTCTTTTAAGAATTCATGATACTTTTTAAGTCTTTCGTTAGTGTAATAAGAAAGAATTGTAGAAGCTGTCGCCGCAGCAGATGTTCCATCTGCCCATTGTTTAGCGGTACACCATTCCATTGTTTCAAAGTTGGTATAAGCTTTGAACCAGTTAGCAACAAGACCATTGAAGTTTTGTTTGCCATAAGAAGCTTCCTTATAATAGCTACTTAACGAATGCCAATAAGTTTCTTCTGGTTTGCCGAAATAACACTTACGAATGTCTTCTTTCGTATCTTCTCTAGAACGACCAGTACCAACTTCATCGCCAGTATGTTTCTTAGCTTTTTTGCCGCTTGTTTCGGAGTTATAGTATTTACCAATTTCATCAGCAGGATAATCAGAGAATTCGACAGGAACGATTAACGCTCTTGTGTTACCTTTAGATGGGCAGAAATGTCCAGCTTTTTCACCTTTAACGATTACATCAAATAAAGTGTTAACTTCTGCTTCATCATGGAATTTTCTTTGATTGTTTGGAGATGGAGAATCGTTGGAGCAAGCTGCAACGCCAAAAACCATAGGAACTACACCAAGAAGATAAAGAAATTTTTTATTTTTCATAAAAATAATCCTCCTATTGTGAAATTATTTGAATTATACCAAAGGAAAACTCATAAGCAAGTGAAAATATTTACAAAAATAATGTAAATGCTTTCTTTTATTTTCAAATTAATAGAAAACCCTACAAGAAATCCTCTATTTGAGACAATTTGTCCCAAAGAGTTGGTTTCTGCGTTTTTCATGAAAAAAGGCCCAAAGCACAAGCTTTAGGCCATAAATTATACTAATTCTTATTCGCCTTCAATTGGACGATCGTAAGTTTCAATATATTGTTGTTTAACCGATTTCATCTTCTTGGCAACTGAGAATTCTTCACTTGGTTCATCAAAGACATTGTTATTTGGATTACCCGATCCAGCTGGAATGAGTTTACCAGTAATAACGTTTTCTTTTAAGCCATGGAGGGTATCTTCTTTACCTTTGATAGCAGCATCGGTAAGAACACGTGTTGTTTCTTGGAAGGAAGCAGCAGATAAGAATGAACGAGATTCAAGAGCAGCTTTAGTGATACCAAGGATGAGTGGACGGACCACTGCTGGTTTACCACCATTGAATAATTGCTCTTCGTTGGCTTCGGTAAATGTTTCGACATCGACTCTAGTACCTGGAATGAGGTTTGTATCACCCTTATCGATAACGATAACTTTACGGAGCATTTGACGAATGATGACTTCTAAGTGTTTATCTGAAATAGAGATACCTTGAGAAGCATAAACGTTATGAATTTCGTTGATAAGATAGTTCTTAACTCTAGTATCATCACTAACTTCGAGTAATTTCTTAGGAGAAATTGAACCTTCAGTAAGTTTATCCCCTGGTTCAACATGGGCGCCTTTTGCGACCGCCATATGAGCACCAAAGTTAGAAACATATTCTCTTTCTTCTAAGTCGTTACGGACTTTGATTGTGAAGCGAGAATTGTGTTCTTCAACAAGAGTAACTTCACCACTGATTTCAGAGATGAGAGCTTCATTTTTAGGATTACGAGCTTCGACGAGTTCTTGAACACGTGGAAGACCCATAGTAATATCGCCACCAGCAACACCACCAGTGTGGAATGTTCTCATGGTTAATTGAGTACCTGGTTCACCAACGGATTGAGCCGCCATAATACCGACAGCTTCACCGACTTTAACAAGTTCACCAGTTGCGAGGTTGACACCATAGCAATGGACACAGACACCATCTTTAGTTTCACAACCAAATAAGGATCTGATTTCAACTTCTTTAATACCAGCGGCAACGATTTCTTCTGCTTTTGCTCTAGTAATTAAAGTATTAGAAGCAGCGATAACTTCGCCAGTTTCTGGGTGGATAACGTCTCTCATGACGAATCTACCAATTAATCTATCGCGAAGTTTGACGAGTGGTTCTTTGACCTTTTCATCATTAGATTTAATATCTCTAACGATAAAGCCATGGTCAGTACCACAATCTTCTTCTCTAACGACAACGTCTTGGCTAACGTCAACAAGACGACGAGTTAAGTAACCAGAGTCAGCAGTCTTTAAGGCTGTATCAGCACCACCCTTACGGGCACCGTGAGTAGCAATAAAGAATTCAGAAACTGTCATACCTTCACGGAAACAAGATTTAATTGGGATTTCAATTGTTTCACCACGTGGGTTAGCCATAAGACCTCTCATACCTGATAACTGAGAAATGTTACTCATGGAACCACGAGCACCAGAATCAGACATCATGAAGATTGGGTTACGGACATCTTTAGAGAATTGTTCAGTAAGTTTTGTAACAGCTTCTTTATTGGCTTTAGACCAGACATCAACAACTTGGTTATGATGTTCTTCATCAGTGAGAAGACCTTTATCAAACATTTTGTTAATCTTAGCAACTTTAGCATCAGCATCAGCGATAATTTCGCCTTTACCTTTAAGAAGTGGGACATCGCTTAAGGCAATTGTGAAGCCCGCGATTGTGGAATATTTAAATCCTTGGTCTTTCATCTTGTCGAGAACTGCGGAAGTTTTACTTCTACCATAACGGGTATAAACTTCGTTAATGATAATTTCGAGTTCTTTCTTAGTGAAAGGACGATTAAGTGGACGAGAAGCAATAGCTTCTTTAATATCGGTTCCCATTGGTACGAAGTTAGAAATTAAATCGTGCTTGAGGTTTTCCGTATTCTTTTTAGCGTCTAAGACGTTAAGATATGGGAAATCTGCTGGGAAAATTAAGTTAAAGATGACTTTACCAACTGTAGTTAATAAATAAGAGTTATTCATTTCTTCAGTGAAGCCAGTCTTCTTTAAAGCTTTACCGATGATAGCGATTCTTGTATGTAAATGAATTTGTTTGGTTTGATAAGCTAAGATAACTTCGTCAACATTTCTGAAGACCTTACCTTCAGCGTTACCATATTGTTCAAATAATTCATATTCTTCAAGATCGCCTTTATTTTTTCTACGTTCAGCACGGTCAAGTAAGTTCTTCTTAGTTTCTTCTAAGGTTAAATAGTAGTTACCAATAACCATGTCTTGAGATGGAGTAACGATTGGTTTTCCATCTTTTGGACCAAGAATGTTATTAGAAGCAAGCATAAGTTCGAGAACTTCTTGTTGAGCTGCACGAGAAAGTGGAACGTGGACCGCCATTTGGTCACCATCGAAGTCAGCGTTAAATCCAGTACAAACAAGTGGGTGTAAACGAATTGCACGTCCATCAACAAGTTTTGGTTGGAACGCTTGAATACC
>CAMOYS010000024.1 GCA_946630435.1 uncultured Caryophanales bacterium
GCGACAAATGGGATATCTTTTGGTAAATCATGATATAAAGGGGCTAAAAGTTCAGAATTCTTTTGATCTTTCGCGTTATAAGTAATCTTTCTAAAACCTTCACTATTAAGTGGTTCCCAAATGAAATGGTTAAATAAGTGTGATTTTTGTGAGATACGAGACGCTAAAGAATAAAGATCATTTTGTTCACGAATCATTTTAGAACCAGTCGCATCAAAACTAGCTAAGTCAAACCAATATGGTTCATAGCCTAAATGTTTGGCGCAGCTTGCTAAAGCAATTGAAATACGGTAATGGCCAAAACCCATACGGATGTTACCAATAATAACAGCGTTATCTGGTAATTTTTCGGCTTTATCACTTAAAACAAGATTATTTGTGTTAATAAAGTCTAATGTTTTAATTGGTTCGGCTTTTAAATGATATTCTTTAGAAGAATCATCACCATATTTTTTAATAAATTTAGCTTTGGACTTATTAGCACTTTTGATGGTCTTTTTATCAATAGCGTTTCCAAAGATGACACTAGAACGATCTTTAATTTCCATTTTTTAGTCTCCTTATATCATAAAGGAGCCCATTAAGGGCTCCATAATAATTCCTAATTACTTAGCTTGCCAAGTAAAGGTTTCAGTTGAAGTATAAACAAATTGAAGTTCTTCATCTTCGCTTACACCTGCGACAGTGTAAACATAAGATGTGAATAAACCGACATCATTCCATTCATAATAGACGTCTGTGGCTAAAGAAACTTTCTTTTCACTTAAAGTCTTAGAGTATGTGGCTTGGAAAGTAACTTTTTCATCAGAATATGTATAAGAAGGAACTGCGTATTCAGTTTCGGATTTCTTCGATTCTTCTTTAACATCGGCTTCATAAGTTTCTAATTTATCTTTACCAACAAGAACTAAAGGATTGATGACAACATCAATTTCAGTTTCATTATCGATAACTGGGACTGGAATCGAAATCGCTAAAGCTTTAACCTTAGCTTCTTCACCTTTAATAACAGTGAATTTAGTAACAATTTTATGTTTTCCAGCACCGTATTTAGCGGCAGCTTTTTCTAAAGTATAAGTTTCAGCTTTAGCCATTACTTGGGCGCGAGTGTCGTTACCACAAGAAGCAAGAATAAGAGGGGCACATAATGCTAAAGCGACTAATTTCATCTTTTTCATAATTATTGAGCCTCCACTTCTTTTTCTTCTGCACGAGCTTCTTCAACAACTTTAGATTCTTCATTAAGATTAGCTTCGTGTTTTTCTTCGAGTTCTTTAACGATTTGAGCTTCAAGGTTTTCATCAATTTTATATTTGAAATGTAATAAAGCCCAAGAGACAACGATGGCAACGATGATGACACCGATAACGATTAAACCAAAGGCAAATAATTGTTCACCTTTAATCGCGTCTAAGCCACCTTTAATCTTTGTATCTCTTAATAAAGTAATAGCAGTCTTTTCGGCTTTGACACTAGTAGCGTTAGTTAAAGCGTTAGAAATACCTTCCCAGTTAGAGATGGAGTTAATCGCTAAAACGGTACCAGTAACAGCGAAGACTAAATATTGTAAGCCACGGTTTAAGCCACTAGCGAGCTTAACATCAAGTGGTCTCCACGCAAAGCAGATGGATTCTTTTCTTTCACCATATTTCCATTCGTTATAGTCAATAGCGTCTTGGAACATAACTAAAACAGCAAGATAGAAGATACCTGTTGCCCCAAAGAAGAGGAAACAGAAGACATAAACAAGTGGCATAAGTCCGCCGAGGAACCACATACCTTCACCTGGGTTAGTAATTCCGTTAGCGCAGAATGGCTTTTCCATTCCTGGAAGTGGGAAAGCAATAAACATAAAACCAAGATAAGAAATAACAATAATTAAAGTCATAATTGTTAAGATCTTTTGCTTGGACATCTTTTTAGCCATCATTGGATAGAAGGCTTGGGCGACAATAGTCGCAAGAACATAAACAACTGAAATAACAGTTGCAATCATACCACCCTTGGTGCCACCATAGCCAAAGACCATATAGAAATAGTTTTGACCAATGCCGGTTAAGACAAATGAGGCAAAGTAATATAAAAGCATACCAATTGCAGCGAAGAGAAGTTGTTTGTTTTTCGCTACAACTCTAAATAAGTCAAGAATAGATGATTTTTCGGATATCTCTTCTTGAACTGCGTCACGAGCTTTTTCTTTACAGAGGAAGAAAACAATTGTTTGTGAACCTAAGAATAAAATAGCAACAACAACGCCAGTAAAAGCATAGATAGCAGATGTTGAAGCACCAGCGAATGTGCCAGGAAGAACAAACATTGCAATATTCATTACAAAGGTACCGATTGTAGCCGCAATAGCAGTCTTAGCGGTTAATGAGGCTCTTAATTTAGCATCATTAGTTAAGGCTGGAAGCATTGACCAATAACCGATATCGTTCATAGTGAAGAATGTATCCCAGAGGACGTACATAACGATCATGAATGCAACGTATCCCCAGCCCCAGCCAGCACCAACGAGGTGTGGAACAAGGAACATTAAGAGAACACATAAGGCGTTACCAACAGCGCCAATTTCAATCCATGGACGGAATTTACCGGCTTTGAAATGACATTTCTCAAGAATAAAGCCCATAATTGGGTCATTAATACCATCCCATAAAAGAGCGATCATCATAGCCGCGGTAATTACACCATATTGAGCGGTAAAATCTGATGCGTTCGAGCTAAGTACACCCGAAGTAATCGCATATTGCATCAAGAAAGTACCAATTAAGGCGTAACAAGCATCACGGAAGATACCAGACCAAGGGAAGAGTATTTTAGTTAGTTTTGGAACGTTATCACCGTTGAAGGTGCGTTCCTTAGCAATACTAGACATAGTCTACCTCCTAATTGTAAGCGATTACATTTATGATAATTAAATCAATAGATAATAGCAACATGAAAAAAATACAAAATATTTTATCATTCAAAAAATAGTCGATTCTATCGATGTTTTGCCTATTTTTCCTCTTTTTTAAGGAAACATTTAATTGCTTTAATAAAATGATAGTTTGAGATTTCAAGCATGCCGTGAGCGTTATTTTCTTTAAGTTGGCCAGAAGAAGAATACGCTAAAGAACGATATGTATTAGCGATAACTCCCTTAGATAAGAAGTTAACAGTGACTTTAAGAGTTTCCTTTTCATCTTCGGTTTTATTCTTTATATCTTTTAAATAGTTTTTAGTTAAAGATTTAACCATCGCGTTTTTAATGATCTTAGCAGGTAAAGAATTCATATCCTGGATTCTTGTTTCCATATCATATGGTCGTTTAACTTTTTTAACTTCTTCTAATGGATAACCAAGTAATTTAGAGAAGACTTCGTTAGAAACTTTATAAAGGTTAGTTGGTTCAAAATAATATTCTTTAATGTATTCGTTATAACTAGGGTTAACTACTTCGCCCTTAACATTAATAGTACCAGTTAATTTAATGTCTCTAGCGGATTCATTAAGATAAATTTGATATTCACCATCTTCGATGATAAAACGATTTTCATCAGTGAAGAACACTCTTAAATATTCTTTTTTAATTAAGATAGTTACTTCTTTTTCTTCATTTGGTTTAAGTTCAATTTTGGTGTAACCTTTTAGCTCGTATTTAGGTCTAAAGAACTTGGAATCCTTCTTGCCAATATAGATTTGTGGGACTGATTTTCCTATATATAGTCCATTATTTTTGATTTTGAACTTAATGATTAGGTTATCTTCATCTTGATCAATCAATAAATCTTTATAAGTAAAAGTTGTGTAACTTAAACCATAACCAAATGGGAATAAGAGATCTTTATTTATGGTTTCATAATAACGATAGCCAACATAGATAGATTCTTTATAATTTTCCACTTGTGAAACGTGGTATTCATTCATAAATGGAACATCATTCATGTCTTTAACCCATGATTCAGATAAATGACCTGATGGGTTAGCTTCACCAAAGAGGAGTTTAACTAAAGCATCTCCTCCACCTTCACCTGGAAGAGCCATATGAAGAATCGCGGAAAAGTCATCTTTACGAGGGATGATATATGGCGCTCCTCCAAAGGAGATGAAAATAATTTCTTTATTAAACTCTTCTTTAAGCTTAAGTAGTGTTTCTATGACAACATTTTGGTTGGAAGGAATATTTAAATTATCACGGTCAAATCCTTCTGATTCACTTAAAGAAGTTAAACCACCAAAGAATAAAATAGTGTCATATTCATTAGCTTTAGCGATTAACTTTAATGTTAAATCTAGCTGTTTCTTTAGTTCAATATCGTAA
This sequence comes from uncultured Caryophanales bacterium, assembly GCA_946630435.1. GTDB lineage: Bacteria > Bacillota_I > Bacilli_A > RFN20 > CAG-826 > Fiminaster. The sequence goes on from CAMOYS010000024.1 coordinate 4,307, forward strand.
TCATAATAGCCTTGAAAGAATTCATAACTAATATTGTTCTTTCTAAAGGCTTCTTCATTGTTAACAAGTTTATATGGATTAATTTGGGATGAACCAGCGCCTTGGTAGCGGAGTTTTTTAAATAAATCCCCCACTACTAAATATTTCTTATCTTTTTTAAGAGGTAGGATACCATTATTTTTTAGTAAGACGGCCGAATCTATTGCAGCGTTAACCACTAAATCATAATGATCTTCATATATTTGAGGGGTAAAAGTATTTTCTTTTTGGCATGTTTTAATTGCATTAAGAATACGAATACAAGATAAATTAAGAATTTCTTCATCAAGTTCTTTATTATTAATCGCATCTATTATCCTTTTTATATTTAAAGGGGTCATACCTGGCATTTCTAAATCAGTAGAAGCACATAGTGCTTTCACTCTATCTTTAACTCCACCCCAATCTGTCATAGCGATACCTTCGAAATTCCATTCGTTACGAAGAATATCAGTCATGATATGAGTGTTTTCCGAAGCGTGTTCTCCGTTAACCATGTTATAGGAGTTCATGATTCCATTCGCGTCTCCTTCTTTAATAGCCATTTCAAAAGGAGTTAAATATATTTCTCTTAACGCTCTTTCATCGACATTAGATGTCCCATTAAAGCGATAGTTTTCGGTGTTATTGCAGGCAAAATGTTTTAAAGTTAAGCCAACATCTAAGCTTCTTATTCCTTTGGAATAACTTGTGGCGAGAGTTCCTGCTAAAAAAGGGTCTTCACTTAAATATTCAAAGTTACGACCACATAATGGATTTCGTTTAATATTAATTCCTGGGCCAAGAATAAAATCGACATTATTGAGGCGAGCTTCTTTTGCTAAAGCTTCACCAATATTAAATAATAATTCTTTATCGAATGAGCAGGCTAAAGTGGATAAAGATGGGAAACAAGTTGATTTAATTGTTTCAACTAATCCATTTTTTCCTTCTTCTTTTCTAATTCCGTTAGGTCCATCAGACACTCGTAAAGAAGGGATATTCTTTTCTTCATATGGAAAAGTGGTCCAAGTTGTATAACCAACCACCATTTTAGCTTTCACTTCTAAAGGAAGAGACTTAACTAATTTGAAGAGTTCACTGTAATTTTCCATATAGATATAATAAAAAAGGCCGAAGCCTTTTTCTATATAATTGCTTATTTTTCAATCCATTCTTTAATGTCTTCATCAATTAAGGAGACATTTTCAGATTTGGAAGATAATCCGTTTTTAACTTCGCTCTTACTTAATAAGTTACGGAGTTGAAGTTCGCCAATACCGAATCCACCTTCTTCATTGGTGCAGAATGGTTTAATGATTTTTCCTTCAAGATTAACACTATCAAGGAAGGTAGCTACTACTTTTGGATAGGAGCGGTACCAGTTAGGGAATCCTAAGTAAATAACATCATATCCATCTAAAGATGGAAGTGGTCCTTTGATTTCTGGACGAGCGTTATTTTCATATTCTTCTTTGGCTCTGCTATTGCATTCAAAATAATCTTCTGGATAAGGTTTAACTGCTTCAATGCGATACATATCAGCATCAGCATAGTGAGCTACTTTTTCCGCGAATAATTTAGTGTTCCCATCGTATGGGGTGAAATATACAACTAATGATTTCATTTATAAAGTCTCCTTAGAGTTCTAAATCGTTTCCAGTAAAGGCAGCAACTGCTACCTTATTTTGAATACGTAATTCTTTGATAATTGATGTCAGTGCTTTTTGTTGTGCTAATAAGATTTCTGACATTTCTTGAATTCTTAATTCGTTAGTGATGATGTTAATAGCATCGGCAACATCGTGAGCACGTTTTTGATAAATCAAAGTTACTGCACCACCGATACATTCTTTGATAGAAAGGAAGACTGCTCCATCTTCAGGGATAGCAGCAATTTGTTGTAAGCAAGCATCTTCCACTAAAATCATTGCTTTTAAAGCGTTGTCTAAAGTAGGAATTCTTGCTTCCATTTCTTCCATTAAAGCGTTGCTATTTTTTCTAAGCATCTTAGCTTCATGAAGTCTATCTTTTAAATCAGCATACATCGCAGACATATTAATAATAAAGAAGATGCCAAATAACGCGCCAAGAATAAAGAAGATTGCGCCAAGAATAATTATTGCAATCCAAATAATATTACTAATAGATGGATCGAGAGGTATTTCAATCAATTTAAGAATATTTCCAACGATATAGAAGCCTATAAAAGCAAGGCCGATAACAAGGAAAATAATTACCATTGGAAGACGGTTGCTAACTTCAGGATAATCACTTGTGATTTCAGCACTTTTCTTAACAGCTTCATCATAACGTTCTTTATAGCTTGATTCATTAGCATGGGAATTAACAAATTTATCATCAATCTTTGTGTTAGCTTCTCTTAAAATTTCGTTAGCAGTTGAAAGATGAGCGAATTCTTTGCTTTCTCCTAATGAAAACTTTGAACATCTTGGAAATTCATTATGGTTAGTAACAATCGCATTACAAAGCTTATTAAACTCTTCAAACTTAGGATTTAAAGCGTCCATAGTTTCGGAAGTTATTTGATTAATCTCTTCAATACTTTTCTTACGTGACATGGCTTTATGTTAGCACAGAAAAAGAAGTTTTTTAAACTCTTTTAAGAAAATTGGGACAAAAATTCCCAAATATATGGTTTCTGCATGGTTTTTTCTCTTAATTTATAAAATTTCGTTAAAATAGAAAGAAGATGAACGAAAATACAAAAGAGATATTTAAGAAAATCGGAAAAGCTGCCTTTAATGTTTCAAAGGAAGTTTCGCCATACATCATTACTTATGAAGTGATGAAGAAAGTTTTCTATAAGTATACAGACACTGATCCCTTCTTTCTTTTTGACATAAATGACTTCCCAAATCTAAGATATGAAAGACAAATATTTAGTAACGGAACAAATGATTTAGTTGGATATTTTTATCACTATGATAATTACCGCACAAACAAAGTTATAATATTTGTTCATGGTTATGGAAACGGCCACAAAAGATACCTTGATATAATTGATTATTTATGTAGAAAAGGCTTTCTTGTTTTTAGCTATGATATGACTTCTTTTGATGAATCAGTCGCACCTGGTATTCGATCATTTATTCAAGGGGTAATTGACTTAGAAAACGCAATCCATTTTGTAAGAGAAAAATCAGATTATAGAGGACTTCCTATAAGTTTATTTGGCCATTCCTGGGGCGCTTATAGCTCTTCAACTGTCTTAAATGTTTATCCTGATATTGAAAGTGTCGTAGAAGTATCTGGATTCAATAGTTCTGAAGAATTAATTCGCATTCATAAAGAAGAATATGCTGGAGAAGACGCTCCATCAGTAGATAAATATATCTCCGCTTATGAAGAATATTATTTTGGAAGATATGCAAAGTTTGATGCAATTAATGGCTTTAAAAATTCGAGAGCAAAAATTCTCTGTATTCATTCTAAAGATGATAAGACAGTTCCAATAGATGCAGGACTTAACCTTTACGAAAAAGAATTTAAATCTAGTCCTCGTTTTACATTTGTAAAATTTGATAAAGCTGGGCATGGTGAAGTCTTTTACACTAAAGAAGCTAGAGACTATTACACTTTCATTCGAAATCAATATAACGAGAAGTTTAAAAAAGATGCTACTTCAACCAAAGAAGATCGAAAAGCATACTTAAATTCAATTATTGATAAATCTATTTTTCTTAATATGTTAGATACTAGCCTCATGGACTATATATCTGATTTTTTACTTTAAATTTGTGAGACTAATTTTCCCAAAGAGGGGAGTTCCTATAGTTTTATTGGTTTTCTTTAATGTGTTTTGCGTTTCTTTGAACCTTTGTCCATTTCGGTTTAGAAAAGATACCAATTGTAATTGTTATTACATAAAGAATGGAGAAGAATGGGAAAAGGATAATCCCGCTTATTAAATCTCTTCTACGTTTTAAACCAAGTTTCTTATATTCAGTAATCGCCATTAAGGAACATTGAAGAATTCCAACAAAGACGAAGAGAACCGATATTGCTCCTACAATTAACCAAGTTGTAAAGGTTAACCAATCGCATTCTGGTCCAAAGAAGAATAAATGATAATTTAGTCCAGGATCAAATCCCATCCAGTGATAAATATAAGCGTAGATATAAAAACCTGGGAGCCATAAACAAAGGATTGGACAGATTGGAACAAAGATATAAGTTAAGAAAGTTTCTAAGAAGGAGAAATTTAAGTTTCTAAAGGTATAGAAGAATAACTTAGGTGTATATCTAATAAGAAGTCTTGTATTTCCCGCGCCTAAACGTTTATTTCTCGCTAAAGTATCTTTAAATGTGGATGGTAAATCTTCATAGACAACTGCATCTTCCACAAAGTGGCATCTAACTTTTTCAAACATTCTTTTGATATTGAATTCAGTATCTTCGCACATTGTAACCGTGTCATAGCCACCGATTCTTTTAATGATTTCAAAAGCGGTTAAAGAACCAGGACCATTTACGTGAGCGTCAATATGAAGTCTTTCTCTAACACGGGAACCACCTCTACTATCAAAGGTGTAATAAAGTCCGCAAGCTTTAGTAAAAGCACTTTGACCCATATTTAAAGCAGATTCATATGGTCTAGCGATTTTAGCACCACTATTATAGGCGTCATTCATTAAGCGGAAGAAAGTATCATTTATATGATTATCCGCGTCTAAACGGATGATAAAGTCATATTCAATGCCTTCTTTTAGAAGTAGTTCAAAACCATATTTTAAAGCGTAACCAACCATATGATGCTTTGGATCATTATCAGTATGAACATATACTTTAGCGCCGGCTTTTTCCGCTAATTCTTTTGTTTTATCAGTGCAGTTATCTGCGATTACATATACATCAAATAATTCGTGTGGATAATTTTGTTTAGTAAATAACTCATTAACTGTATCAAAGATAACATCTTCTTCGTTATGAGCAGGAATAATAACCGCAATACGATTTAATTTATCAGTTTTAGGAAACTTCTTTTTTGGTAACCAATAAAGAAGCATATAAATCATCTGTAAGAAAAAAGGAACACCAATTACATAAAGGACAATTGTGTTTATGGTATCGAATACTTGGTATACTTGTTCAGCCATTGTCTCTATTTTATTAAAAATTCAAACTAAAGTATATAATAACTTCTTTCTTTATAAAGAAAAGGCACTACCCGAGATGAGTAATGCCTATATTATTAATTAAAACTTAGTTTGCTTTTGAGGAATGATAAGCTTCAACAAGAGCGTTCTTTTTTGAATCCGCTAACTCTTGGCAAGTTTTACAGTTACCTACACAGTTAGTAGAACAGCAGGAATCTCCAAGCGATTTTCCTTTTTTCTTTAAGTAGAAGCTAAGAAAGATAACTCCTCCTACAAAAAGGATAGCGCCAATAATGATTAGATATTCAAACCATTCCATAATTAAGCATTTGTTGCGTTAGATTTTTTGTGTCTATTACTAACAATAAATCCGCTAGCAACTACTCCTCCAACTAAAGCAAGTGTTACGAGGATACCACCAACTAATGAAACGATATAAAGTTCACCGACCCAATAGAAGAGTAAGGCGGTTCCATAAGATAAACCAAACCAAGTTCCTAAAGTAATCCAGAATTCTTTACCTTTTTGTTCACCGTGCGCTGCACCAATAGCGGCAAAGCAAGGGATAGTAAGAAGGTTAAAGACAGCAAAAGAATAGACTCCTGCAACGTTTAACTCGATTGAGGATTCATCTAAACCGAGTTCCGCCATAGTAGCAACAACGTCTTCTTTAGCGATAAGACCAGTAATAGCAGAGACGCTATATTTCCAACCATCTTCTCCATGAGTCCAGCCACCTGGAAGAGCACCAAGAGGATAGAAGATATAATTGAAGACGCGGCCAATACCAGCAAGCATAGAGTCTTCAATATGAAGAATATATTCTGTTTCTCCAGCATCATTAACTTCTGGTAATAAGAGGAATTGGAAGGTGAAGGAGAATGATTTTAAGAACCAAATCACGATAGTCGAGGCCGCGATAATTGTAGCTGCTTTAATGACATAGTGTTTTAGTTTTTCCCAAAGGTGAGCTAAGACATTCTTTGGTTGAGGAATGTGATAAGCTGGGAGTTCCATAATAAATGGGGAGACATAAGCGTCTTTAGAGAACATTTTAAGAAGTAAAGCGTAGATAATTGCTAAAGCAATACCACCTATATAAATCGTAAAGACGAAGACATCACCAAAACCAAAGGCCCATGTACCAACACCGGCAAGTAAAGTCCAGATTGGAGCCTTAGCGCCACAGCTAAAGCAAGTCATAAGTCTAATTGTGCGGCGTTTTTCTTTTTCATCTTCTAAGGTTCTAGTGGCCATAATCGCTGGGACACTACAACCAAAACCAGTTAACATTGGGATAAAGGCTTTACCAGATAAACCAAATTTACGGAAGGCTCTATCTAGGATAAAGGCGATACGAGCCATATAACCACTGTCTTCTAAGATTGCGATAAATAAGAAGAGCATTAAGATTTGAGGAATGAAGGATAAAACCATGTCTAAGCCAGTTAAGATACCATCGCAAACTAAAGATGTATACCAAGCACCTTCTGGCATAAAGCTTCTAAATAGATCAATTAAAGATCCAGTTGCAAAGCCCATCCATGATTGAAGGAAGACACCTAAAGAAGGAATACCTTCTAAGACAACATCTTCTGCTACTCCTCCAGCTTCTTCTAGCATTCCTTCATAACCCATACCAGTGAAGAAATTAATCACACCTGGATTAGTTATGTTTGTTTTAATGAAGAATAAGCCTTCAGCGAATGTGAAGTGGAAGATTAAGAACATGATGACGATAAAGATTGGAATCGCCCAAATACGATGGGTTAAGACTCTATCAATCTTATCGGATTTAGTTAAGACTACTTCGCCTTCTTCTTTCTTTTCTTTATTAGCTTTAACTAAAACACCGGAATAGTTTTTGGAGATATATTGATATCTAGCGTCAGCGATTAAAGCTTCAAAGTCATCACCGAATGTTTCATCTTTAAAGGTCTTTTTAAATTCATCCACCATATCCACTAAATCTGGATGAGATTCTGTTTCAAGTTCATCAAGTTCAACGAGCTTGACGGAGTGGAATAATGGGTTTTCGACGTTTTTACCTTTAAAAGCGATACGGACATCATTGATTAAGTGAGATAATGGTCCTTCTTCAATGATGGAGTGACCCGTTCTTTTTTTAGAAGAAACCTCTAGAGATTTAACCATTAATTCATCGAGGTTTTCTTCTTTAAGCGCGGAGATTTCAACAACTGGAACTCCGAGCTTCTTTTCTAATTCTTTTTTATCGATTTTATCGCCATTTTTACGGACGACATCACTCATATTTAAGGCCACAACAAGTGGGACATCAATTTCTAATAATTGAGTAGTTAAATATAAGTTTCTTTCTAAGTTTGTCGCGTCAACAATATTGATAACGCAGTCAGGTTTTTCATCAAGAATATAGTTACGAGAAATGACTTCTTCGCTTGTATATGGTGATAATGAATAAATACCTGGAAGGTCGACGATTTCGATCTTCTCATTAAGTTTACGGTAACTACCGGTTCTTTTTTCAACAGTTACGCCTGCCCAGTTACCAACACGAGCCGTTGAACCAGTTAAGGAATTAAATAAAGTGGTTTTGCCACTATTAGGATTACCCGCTAAAGCAAAACGTTTCATTTTATTTACCTTCCTCCACTTCTAAACTTATTAAAGCGGCTTCAGATTTACGAAGAGTTAATTCATATCCGCGAAGAGTTACTTCGATTGGATCACCTAAAGGTGCTACTTTACGAAGATAAACTTCTGCACCTGGGGTAACACCCATATCGAATAATCTTCTACGAATCCTACCTTCTCCGGAGATTGTTTTTATTAGGCCAGTCTCGCCTACTTTCATTTCATCTAGTTTTTTAAGCATAATTTCCTACCTTTCTTACACGACTAGAATTTTCATTGCGATTGTTTTATCTAAGGCTAAACGAGAGTCTTTTACTTGAATAATTGCGTTCCCCCCGTTTTGACTTATTAAGACAACTTGAGAATTAATAGTGATGCCAAGAGACTCCAAATGTTTCTTTGTTTTATCATCAGTTAAGATTTTAGTAACACGAAGCAAAGTGTTTACTGGGGCTAATACGATTGGCATACTTTTTCCTCCTGCAATAAGGGTTAGTCGTAACTAACCTCATATAATATATATTTATATAAAGAAATAGTCAATAGAAAAGTTAGACATAACTAACTGATGGGCAAAATAAAAAGAGCTTAAATAACTA
>CAMOYS010000025.1 GCA_946630435.1 uncultured Caryophanales bacterium
ATGATAGTGAGTAATTCAGTAGCTAAAGCTTTTTGAGCAATACGAGCCCCTAAATTAGCGTAATGTTCTTCGATGATTTTATTAATTTCTTCAGGGGTTTTGAAAGAGAATACCTTAAGGTATCTAGCCGCATCATCATCGCTTACATTAATGAAGTATTGATATAAACGATATGGTGAACACATCTTTGGATCAAGATATAATGCGCCTTGTTCACTCTTACCAAACTTCTTACCATTTTGGTCAAGTAAAAGAGGAACGGTAAAGACACCAACTTCAGTTTCGACACCTTCGGTTTTACGAATTAATTCAAGACCACTAGTTAAGTTACCCCATTGGTCTCCACCACCGATTTGGATACGGCAGTTATGATTACGATATAAAGTTAAAAAGTCGATTGATTGAAGAATCATATATGAGAATTCAGTATAAGAAATACCAGATTGAAGTCTTGATGCAACAATATCTTTATTAATCATGTAGTTGATTGGGAAATATTTGCCATAATCGCGAAGATAAGTTAAAACATCAAGTTTTGATATCCAATCGTAGTTATTTAAAATCATTCCTTTTTCTGGATTGGTAAGATCAATAAATCTTTCAAGTTGTTCTTTGATACGTTGGGTGTTTTCCTTTAAAGCTTCATCTCCTAAAAGGTTTCTTTCTTTCGATTTTCCGCTAGGATCTCCAATCATTCCGGTTGCGCCACCAACAACAGCGATAATTTTATGACCTGCTTTTTGAAGTCTCATAAGCATAGAAATCATAACGAAATTACCAACATGCATTGATGCTGCAGATGGGTCAAAACCACAGTAAATTGTTTGTGGTTTAGATAATAGTTTTTTTACTTCTTCTTCATTAGAAAGATCTTTAATTAGACCTCTCCATTCTAATTCTTCAATTATATCCATTTAAAATTTATTCCTTTGTAGAATCTCTCTTAGTGTAAGTAGATTCGAATTTGTAGCGTTTGTTATTAAGTTTTCCGGTAGCTAAATCAATAAGCATATACATAGCGCGTTTACCAATTTCACCCATATCAATATTCATAGAAGTGATTGATGGACGAATGATAGAAGCATATTTAGTACCAATTAAAGACATTACTTCAACATCTTCTGGGACATTTAGTCCACTATCGGTGGCTGCGTTAATAACAGCAGCAGCGATAGAATCACGATAAGCAATAAAGAATTTTCCACCTTTTTCTTCTTCAAAGAATTCGAGGAAATCTTGATATGATCTAGTATAGCTATCATCGCAGTTAATAATGCGATACTCTTTCTTCATTTCATCGCAAACTCTAATGAATGATCTTTCGGTTCTTTCAAGTAAACGACCACAGTTATGAACATGGAGGAAAATAGGCATTTTGTCTGGTTCATGTTCTAAGTGAGAACGGATGATTTCTCTTAAAAGATGTTCGTAACCAAAGGTAATACAGCCAATCTTTTCAGTTTCGATTCGGTTATTAACAACGATACATGGAACAGCATAGTTAGATAATTGTGATAAATCTTCTTCTTCAAGTTCATCATCAAAAACAATAGCGCCATCGACATGTGATTTAATAACTTTTTCAAGAACACTTCTAGCATCTTCTTTAGAATGAGAAGTAACAAATAAAGATAAGTTATAGCCTTTTTCTTTAGCGATTTCAGTAATTCCGTTTAAGAAGTTAGAAATATAAACATAGTTAGCAGAAGGAATAACAATACCAATAGTTGTAGATTTAGAGGTAGCAAGAGCTTGGGCTAAACCTGATGGTTTGTAGCCTAAACGAGCAATGGTATCTTGAACTCTTTTACGAGTGGCTTCTGTAACATTGCCTTGATTATTAATAACACGTGAAACAGTAGCAAGAGAAACGCCGCTAGCTTTAGCGACTTCATATATGGTTACGCGATCTTTCAAATAATCCATGAAAATTTTTCCTCCAGAAAACAATTTCATTTTATATGAAACCGTTTTCATAAGCAATCGTTATATTATATTTTTATTTATTAATAAATTGGGTAAGGAACTTTTGCTAAACGAGTTGAAGGCATATTATGACGGCCTTCTTTAGCTTCGCCTCTACCATCTAATTCAACAAGGTCTCCAGTAAATCCTACTGTCATATTGTTTACTAACGAGGTTCCAACACCATAAGTATCAACAGGAACTCCTAATTTAACCCATTCTTTAATCTTATCGGCGGTAAAACCGCTAGAAACAATAATCTTTACATTTGGGAAACCAGCTTTATCAAGTTCTTCTCTTAAAGCAAAGATAAGTTCTTTACAGACACCATGAGGATCAAAAGTAGATGTATCTTTATCATCAAAATAGTGATCGATTAAGGCTTTAGAGGTATCAACACGAACTGCTCTTAAAACTGGTCCAAGGTGTTTAGCAAGCATAATAGAATCATGAACAACATTATTGTTATAGTCGATTAAGGCTGTAACTTGTTCATTTGGATAGGTTTTATGATATAAATCCGCTGCCCTACAAATATCTCCACCAGAGATTTGAATTAAAGCGTGTGGCATTGTGCCCATACCTTTTCCACCCCACCAATATCCTTGTGCATCAGTGGATACTTTTCTAATACCTGCTACATAAGTAGCATAGCCATCACCAATTTGAGTATGATATTCATCTTGACGGTCTGCCATAGAGAAGACATCTGCTCCATTTAAAGCTTTAACAACTTCATATACATTAGTGGCAACACTACTTCTTCTCGCTAAAATACCATCAATCATAGATTCAAGAAAACCGAAGTCTTCATATTTACCAGTAACTTTTAAAACTGGTTCATTAGCTTGAATAATATCCCCATCATTTAAAGCATAGATTTCTAAGTTTTCTGGATGATGAGCAAATGTATGAATTAAGGCAATTACTTCATCAAGACCACAGACCATCGAATCATCTCTTCTTTGAAAGAATTGCATAGTCACAATATGACCTGGATTATTCTCTTTAACAATCTTATTTGATTTTAAGAAATAGTTAGCGGCAAAAAAGCCTTCTCCTAAACGTGGATCAAATTTAAATGTTTTATTAGTTAGACGAGAAATCTTTCCTTCTTCTTTAAGTTTAATCTCTAATTCTTCCATACCTTTTAACTCCTTTGAGCGATAATTTTATGTATAACTTTCCCTTCCGCTCTAAATTTAGTTTCATATTCAGTCATTGCGTCATTAGTTTCATCAAAAACATAGTCGTCAATGAATGAGATATTAATAAACTTTGAATTTTTAAATTCTTCCATTGAGAATTCATATAAACCTGTATTATCAGTTTTAAAAATAACTTTTCCGTTTTCTTTTAATAAACGATGATATTGGTCTAAGAATTTATGGAAAGTTAATCTTCTTTTCGCATGTTTTTTCTTCGGCCAAGGATCACTGAAATTTAAGTAAATTACATCAAAAAACCCATCAGGAATGGCTTCAAATAGAAATTCGACATCAACTGGATAAAGTAAAATATTATCCATTTTGTTATCCACTATTTTCTTAGCTAATACCCCTGCAACTGAACGAATTACTTCAACAGAAACGTAATGCGTATCTGGGTTTCTTTTTGCTAAAGTAAGAATAAAGTCGCCTTTACCACTTCCAATTTCAAGGGCGATTTTAGGCGCTTTAAAAAAATCATCATTTGGATCAAATTTTTCTTTAGCAACTTCAGGATGATCAACTAAATATTGAACAGCCCAAGGTTTGTATTTTACTCTCATTATTCAATATGTCCCAAATCGTATATAGCGCGTGCATAAATAACTGCGGCTAATTCGAAATCTTCTTTTGGCATTAATTCGTTTGGTTCATGCATTGTTGACACTCTTCCTGGGAATAAGGCACCAAAAGCAATTGTATTCTTAGAATGTTTAGCATAAGTACCACCACCAGTGGTAAGAGGAGCGCTCATATCATGAGTTTCTTTACGATAAGCATTTAATAATGTTTGAACAAGTTTACATTCTGGATCATAAAGTAATTCAGGTGAAGGTTCACTAACTGTAGATGTAGTACCAAACTCCTTATTAAAGTTATCATTATATAATAATGGATCAACACCTTCAGGATGTCTGAAGTTAATTGTGAATTTTAATAATCCATTTTCATAATCGATAATGCCTAAGCAATAAGTTGTTCCACCAAGTAACTTAGTTGAAGCAAATCCGTTAAATAATTTTCCGGATGGATCTTCAAGTTTTTCAGCAATCGTTTTAAATTCTTCTATATTAAAGAATTCTCCTAAATGTTTAAGTGCAATTAAAGCAGCATTAACACCAGCTTCAGGAGTAGAACCGTGAGCAGATTTACCTAAAAAAGTAACAACATCTCCGGTAGATTCACAATTTACCTTATTAATAATGAGATATTCTTTAAACTCATTAATTGATTCATTTAAGACGACTTCTACTCTATCGCAGACAGCATTTGTAGCGACGCCGCCTTTAATAGATTTAATTTGAGGAGCGTTTACCTTGAGTTCTGGATAGAAGTTAATGATACCTTTTTCGCCATAGATTAATGGGAAATCTGAATCTGGGGTAAAGCCATAATCTGGATATGGTTTATGAAGTTTTTCAAAATAGTGATCGAGACAAGAAGAACCTCTTTCTTCATCACCACCGACAACGAATTTAACTTTATAGCCATCTAACATTCCGTTATCTTTTAATGCTTTTAAAGCATAAAAGGCGGCGATAACAGGTCCTTTATCATCACTAGTTCCACGGCCATAATAATTTCCATCTTTTAAAATACAATCAAAAGGAGGATTAGACCAGTTTCCTGAAATAGGCACTACATCAGCATGACCATAGATTCCAATTAAGCGATCTCCATCACCAATTGTAAGTTCGGTACAATATCCATCACAGTAATCAACTTTGAATCCATATTGTTCGCCAAGTGAGCCAATGAATTTTAAAGCTTCGTCAACGCCTTTACCGAATGGCATTTCTTTAGTAATAGTTGTTTCATCATAAACTGAATTAATAGAAACAAATTTTCTTAACGCAATATCCATTTGTGTTAAGTAAGGTTTTAATAAACTTTTGTAGTTCATATTATCTAATTCCTTTCTTAAGTAAATATAATCCTTTAAGAGTTAAATCCTTATCAAATATAAAGGATTCGAATTCTTTATGTATCAAATTAGAGTATCCACCTGTAAGAACATGACTAACAGGCATATTGAATTGTTTATCTAAAATATTGTTTATTCCTAATACACTAGATACCGTTCCAAAATATATTCCAGATACCATTGAATCAACTGTGTTTTTACCATAAGGATGATCAAATTCTTTAACGGTATCTAAGTTAGGGAGTAAAGCAGTATTTTGCCCCATAGCTTTTAAACTTCCCTTAACACCAGGATAGAATGATGTTCCAATAAATGATTTATTTTCATCAATAACAATATACTTTGTAATAGTACCTAAATCGGTAACAACAATAGGAGATTTATAAAGATTAGTAGCTGCAACAATATCTGCTAAAATATCAGCACCAACTTCAAGAGGATTATCAATATCCATCTTTACTTCTTTATTTATTTCATTATTTAAAATAGCAATATCGATACCGAAAATAGACTTAATTTCTTTTGCAATAACTGAAGTCACAGAAGGAACAACAGAACCAATTAATCCATCAGAAACCCCTTCTTTTGGACAATTTGTCTCATTAATGGCGTTTCTTATAGCTTTTTTTAAATCATCTTCAGCTAAATGAGTATCTAAATCAAAACGATAAATAACTTCATCATTTTGAAAAAACCCAAAAGAGATTTGGGTATTTCCGATATCAATAGCTAAGAAATAGTTTTTCATAATTAATTAGCAACAATGTTTACAATCTTGCCTTTAACTATAATTACTTTTCGAACAGTTTTTCCTTCAATATGTTTTTGAACAGCATCTAAGCCTAAGGCAATTTTTTCTAATTCCTTATCTTCAATATCTTTATTCACTTTAATAGTAGAGCGAACTTTACCATTAACTGAGATAGCAATATTAACTTCGCTAACATTTAGTTTAGATTCATCATATTCTGGCCACTTTTCATAGTCGACAAGTTCTTTACCAGTTAATTGATAGAATAATTCTTCACCAACAAATGGGCAGACACATGAGAACATCTTAACAAAGTTAACTAAGTATGGTTTGTATAATTGTTCAGCTTTATATAAAGCATTAATAAAGATCATCATTTGAGAAATAGCAGTGTTAATTTGAAGTGATTCAAAGTCATTTGTAACTTTCTTAACAGTGCTATGATAGACAAAGTCTAATTCGTGATTATTCACATCAGTTTGTTTCTTTACAAATTCATCATCTGTAAATAAACGATAGACTCTATCAATGAAACGACGTGCCCCTGCAAGAGCATTTGTGTTCCATGGGAATGATTCTTCAAGAGGTCCAGCAAACATTTCGAATAAACGAAGTGCGTCTGCACCATATTCTTCAACAATGTCATCAGGATTGACTACGTTACCACGGGATTTTGACATCTTTTCACCGTTTTCACCCAAAATCATTCCTTGATGGAATAATTTCTTAAATGGCTCAGGGGTGAAAACGTAGCCTTTGTCATATAAGAACTTAAACCAGAAACGAGAATATAAAAGGTGAAGAACAGCGTGTTCACTACCACCGATATAAAGGTCTACTGGTAACCAGTGTTTAATTAAAGCTGGATCAGCAAAAGCATTATTGTTATGTGGATCGATGTAACGGATGAAATACCAACAAGAACCAGCCCATTGTGGCATGGTATTTGTTTCTCTTAATCCGTGTTTTCCATCTTTAACAACATTTCTCCATTCAGTGGCTTGAGATAATGGAGATGTTCCATCACCACTTGGAGCGTATTTTTCCATTTCTGGAAGAGTTAATGGGAGGTCTTTTAAGTCTAAAACATAGGATGTGCCATCATCATTTTCAACATATGGAATTGGTTCACCCCAATATCTTTGACGAGAGAAAATCCAGTCTCTTAATTTATAATTAACTTTTACTTTGCCTGCACCTAATTCTTCAAGTTTATTAATGATAGCTTCTTTAGCTTCTTTAATATTCATTCCATTAGCGAAAGAAGAATTAATATGAGGTGCATCTTCTTCCATAGCGTGTTCAGAGATATCACCTTCGAGGACTTGAATCATATCTAAGCCATGCTTTTTAGCAAATTCATAGTCTCTTTGGTCATGAGCAGGAACCGCCATAACAGCACCTTCACCATAGCCGAATAAAACATAATCTGCAGCATAGATTGGAACTTCTTTACCATTAATTGGATTAATTGCGTATCTTCCAATAAAGACACCAGTTTTATCTTTATTAAGTTCAGTTCTTTCCATATCGGATTTAGACTTAATAGAATCAACATATTGTTCCACTGCTTCTTTTTGAGTAGGAGTAACAAGTTCTTTAACAAGAGGATGTTCTGGAGCTAAGCAACAATATGTACAACCAAATAAGGTATCAGCACGAGTAGTAAATACTTTGAATGAACGGTCAGTATCTTTAATCTTAAAGGAGATTTCTGCTCCTAAAGATTTACCAATCCAGTTCTTTTGCATAGTTATCGTAGATTTAGGCCAATCTAAACCTTCAAGACCATCAAGTAATTTATCAGCGTATTTAGTAATTGAAAGAACCCATTGTCTCATTGGGAGTTTAATTACTGGGAAACCCCCTACTTCTGATTTACCATCAATAACTTCTTCGTTAGCTAAAATTGTTCCTAGTTGTGGGCAATAGTTAACAGGGATAGAAGATATATATGCTAAATCATTTTTATATAATTCAGTAAAAATCCATTGGGTCCATTTATAGTATTCAGGATCACAAGTTGCAATTTCTTTAGACCAGTCATAAGAAAAACCAAGTTTCTTAATTTGTTCACGGAAATGATCGATATTACGATAAGTGAAAATAGATGGGTGTTGATTATTCTTAATTGCGAATTGTTCTGCAGGTAAACCGAATGCATCCCAGCCAATTGGGTGAAGGACATTAAAGCCTTGCATTCTTTTCATTCTAGCAACAACGTCACTAGCGGTATAACCTTCAGGATGACCAACGTGTAAGCCTTGTCCAGAAGGATAAGGAAACATATCTAAAACGTAGTATTTTGGCTTACTAAAATCATGGGTGTCACAATAAAAAGGCTTGAGTTCCTCATATTTTTTTGCCCATTTTGTTTCGATTACTTTGTGTTCGTAATTACTCATAATTTTAATAAAGCTTTCTCGTATAATTTGATATATTCTTGTGCACTCTTATCCCATGAAGAATCACGGTTCATAGCGTTTTTAATAAGCTTGTTCATTGTGGTTTTATCATGATATAAGTTAAGTGCTTTTTCTAATGAGGCGCGAAGTTCATCAGCGTTAAAATTGGTGAATAAGAAACCAGTAGCGCTATTAGCGTTACTTCCATCAAAGGAAATGATTGTATCTTTTAAACCACCTGTTTCTCTAGCAACTGGAAGAGTGCCATATCTTTCGGAGATGAGTTGGCCAATACCACATGGTTCAAATTGAGATGGCATTAAAAAGAAATCAGACCCTGCAAAAATCTTGTGAGCAAGGGTAGTGTTATAACCAAAATAAACACCGATACGATCTGGATATTGATCACGGAAGGCTTGGAGTTTGTTTTGAATATCTTTTTCTCCACTACCAACGATTACTAAGCTTGCACCTTCGTTCATAAGATATGGAATGTTAGCAAGTAATAAATCGAGACCTTTTTGTTCACTTAATCTAGTAACTAAACCAAAGACTGGTCCTTTAGTTTCTTTAATTGGGAATGATTTTAATAAGTCAGCTTTGCAAGCTTCTTTTGCTTTAGCAAAGGATGTATGGGAATATGTTTTAGCGATGATTTCATCTTTTTCAGGATTATATTCATCATAATCAATACCGTTAACGATACCGACAAAGTCATCTCTTCTTAATTCAAGAACATAATTGAATTTGAATGAGGAAAGAGGATCAAGTAATTCGTCACGGTGAGTTGGACTAACGGTGGAAATAACATCAGCATAGACAATACCTGCTTTTAAAGTGGAAACAAGGCCATCGAATCTAACTTTACCCAAATCGTATAAGGAATCAGATAATCCAAAATAGTTATTTAAGAAATATTTATCCATGAAACCTTTAAAGGCTGGGTTATGAATAGTAAGAGCGCTCTTAACGCCTTTAAAGAAAGAATCGCGGTTATATTTTTCTTTAAGTAAGCAAGGAATAATAGAAGTTTGCCAATCGTGAACATGGATAATGTCCGCGTGGAAATTGATTAAACGCAATGATTCTAACGCAGCGATTGAGAAGAAAGCGTATCTTTCATTATCATCGTTAAAACCGTAGATTTCATCTCTCATAAAATATTGTTCATTATCAATGAGATAGAAAGTTATACCATTATAAACAAGTTTAAAAACGCCAGTATATTGGTTTCTCCAAGACATAAAGACATTAAAAGAACCAACGAATTCAGGTTTAATACTTTCTTTATAATTTTTTAAGTATTTGTAGAAAGGAACGATAACAATTGTTTCGTGTCCTAAAGAATTTAATGAGCGAGATAAAGAATAAACTACTTCTGCTAATCCACCCGTATGATAGAGAGGATTGGCCTCGCTAGCGATCATTGCAATTTTCATTTAACTATTTTTCCTTGTCTAACGTATGTAGGACGTGATTTTGGAGCTTTTATAGTGGCTCCAGTGCTGATAAATGCCCACTTATCGATAACAGCGTTCTCAATAATAGCACATTCAGAAACTTTTGTCCCTGTTAAAATTATAGAATTTTTAACAACGGCGCCTTTTTCGATCACTACATTACGTGAAACAATGGAATTTTCAACAGTTCCGTCGATTACTGCTCCATTAGCAACATATGTATTTTTAACACATGCATTTTCACCATATTTTGCTGGTGGGGTGTTGTGTGTATTTGTGTATGCTGTCCAACCAGTATCAAATAGTTGTCTAGCATTTTCATAATTTAATAATTCAAAGGAAATATCGCAGAACGCTTTAAATGAATCAAAGCAACGGACATAGCCTTCATAATAATAACTTTGAACATTTAATGAGAAGTCTTCCACGCCTTTAATTAATGCTTGTCTTAATGATGTAGCACGATTATTACCACGAGCGTTAACAATCTTCTTCATAACCTCTCTAGAGATTACATATGTATCTAAAGATACATTGATACGAGCAACATCACCGTTATTCTTTCTTAAAGAGATAACTTTACCATTTTCATCTAGTTCAGGAATAAGGTGTTTTTTAAAGGTTGATTTACCGTTAGTGATTTTAGTATAAACTAAGGTAACATCTGCGCCTGAAGCGATATGAGATTTAACGACTTTGCGAAGATTAACTTGAGAAATAATATGAGCTGGTTGAACGACAATATATTGAGCGTCACTTTCATAGAAAATCCAGTCATTAGTTTTGATATTATTGATATCGTTATTTAAGCTTTTATCTCTAATTCCGTTAGCATTAATAAGAAGATATTGTTTACCAATTTTAGTGTTAGAAACCCACGCTTTCATGGTGTGAACGTGCTTAGTAACTGAACGGAAATTATTTTTTACTAAAATAGAGAAATCATCGATTCCGGAATTTGTAAAATTACTTAAAGCGAAATCCATGATCGCGTAACGACCTAAAAATGAAGTTGAAGCAAGAGTACGATTTTCAGTTAATGGTCCAAGTTCTGGAGAATCGTATAAATTTAATAAACCAATAATATTTTTCATTATTCCATTCTCCTTCCACTGACAAGTTCAATCTCGCCATTTTCTGGTGTAACTTTTACGCCCTCTCCAACAAAGGCATCATTATTAACAATTGCATCTTTAACAAGAGCACCAGTAGAAATATGGGCTCCTGGAAGAATTACTGAGTTAATTACTGTAGCGCCTTCTTCGATATATACTTCGTTCGAAATGATAGAGTGTTCGACACTTCCTAAAATAACTGCGCCTTGGTTAACAATTGATTTTTTAATCGAAGCGTTACTACCGATATATTGAGGAGCAGAGTTAGTGTCTTCACTATATAGACTATTATTAATTACTTTGGATAAGTCACTTCCCGCTGGGGAATCGATTAAATCCATATTGGCTTCATGTAAGGATGCGATTGTACCAACATCTTTCCAATAGCCTTTATATTCATAGGAGAATAATCTCTTCTTATCCGCAAGCATCTTTGGAAGAATATCTTTACCAAAATCGTGAGAAGATTTTTCGTTTTTAGCATCATCAATTAAGAGCTTTCTAAGGACTTTATAAGTGAAGATATAAATACCCATAGAAGCGAAATTGGAGCGAGGTTTTGCGGGTTTTTCTTGGAATTCAACAATTCGATCATTGTCATCTTTAATGATAATTCCAAAGCGAGAAGCTTCTTCAAGAGGAACCCCAATTGAGCAGATAGTTACATCAGCTTTTTTCTCGATGTGTTTATTAAGCATATCGCGGTAAGACATGCCATAAATATGGTCACCAGAGAGGATTAAAACATATTCAGGATCTTGGCTATCTAAGAAATCTAAGTTTTCATAAATAGCATCGGCAGTACCTTTATACCACGCCATACCTTGTTCGGTTTGTCTTGGTGAAAGAGTTTGGGTTAAGGCACGAACACCATTAAGACCCCATTTTTCACCACTTCCAATATATTGGTCTAACACAATTGATTCATATTGCATTAAAACGCCAACGGTTGTAATTCCGGAATTTGCACAATTAGAGAGAGGAAAGTCAATAATGCGGTATCTCCCCCCAAAACTAACTGCAGGTTTCGCCACTTTCTTGGTTAAAGCTTCAAGGCGTGTGCCTTTGCCACCAGCAAGAATCATGGCAACTATTTCTTTCGACATAATTAGCCTCGCTTTCTTATTTGAACATTTTATTGTCTTTAATAGTGTAACATTTAAAATGTTATAATCAAATCAAGAAATGTAAGAAAAGTAATTCTAGACTAAAAGAGTAGATATATTTGGTTCTTTTTAAAGAAAATAAGTTATAATTCTTTTCGTTATGGCAAATAAAAAACTAAACCATTTAACCCCAAGACCTATTCGTATAATCATTGTTTTTGTCGTAGCTTTTTTAATATTTGAAGCAATCTTTTATTTCACAATGCAAGATTTTAATAAGGGTTTCTTTCCTTTTGATATGTCATTTTATATTTACACTCCTGCAATCTTAGTTGTTTCAATTGTGTTCTGCGTTTTATCAATCACTCAAACATATTACGAGATTGAAAAAGATAAAATCGTTCATCATAAAATGGGGAAAGTAACTGAAATTAAATACAAAGATATCCTCTATGTTGATGAAGAATGGTCTAAAAAACACAAAATGGTGTTAATGTATTTAAATGATGGGAGAGATCATTATCTCGCTTTTGATAAAGACGAGATTATTTATAATACAGTTCTAGAAAAAGCTAATTTAATGACTTGGGAAGAATATAAAATAAGATTCCCAAATGCGAAGAAATAATTCTTT
>CAMOYS010000026.1 GCA_946630435.1 uncultured Caryophanales bacterium
GTGGACCAAATATGGACACCTTAGTAGCGCTAGGCTCAGGCATATCATTCGTTTATTCCTTTGTGTTATTAATTCTTCTTTTTGTTAATTACAATAACGAGGAATTAATGATGCATTACTCGATGAATTTTGCCTTTGAAACCGCAGGTATGGTTCCAACTTTTATTACAATCGGTAAAACTCTTGAAGCATACTCAAAAGGAAAGACCACTACCGCGATAAAAGCTCTTATAAACTTAATGCCTAAAGAAGCCCATCTTGTTAATGGAGAAGTGATTAAGGATATCAAAATTGATGAAATTAAACTAAATGATTTACTTCTAGTAAAACCTGGGGAAAGCTTTCCAGTTGATGGAATTATAGTTAAAGGCGAATCATCCGTTAATGAAGCAATGATTACAGGAGAATCTCTTCCAATAGATAAAGTAATCAATGACGAGGTAAAAGCCGGAACAATAAATATCAATTCTGTACTTTATGTAAAAGCCACTAAAATTGGAAAAGAAACAACTCTTTCAAAGATTATCAAATTAGTGGAAGATGCAAGTTTAACTAAGAGCAAAATTTCTCAAATTGTTGATAAGGTTTCTTTAGTTTTTGTGCCAGTTGTTATAGGAATTTCGATAATTGTCTTTACATTTTGGATGATCTTTGGACAAGATTTTGTTAACACACATTTAAGCGTGCATAACACTTTACTTTCTTATTCTTTAGATAGAGGGATTTCTGTATTAGTTATTTCTTGTCCATGTGCTTTAGGCTTAGCTACCCCAGTTGCAATAATGGTAGGAAACGGGAAAGCCGCTAAAAACGGAATACTATTCAAAAACTCTCCTGCTATTGAAAATCTAGGTAAAGCTAAATTTGTTGTCTTAGATAAAACTGGAACAATTACAAAAGGTTCTCCAGAAGTAAATGGCTTTTCTACAATTAGTGATGAAAACGAATTTATTCAAATCGCATATTCGTTAGAACTTTTAAGTGAACATCCATTAGCGAAAGCAATTGTCCAAAAAGCTAGTGATTATGATGCAAAACAACTCGAAGTTAAAGAGTTTGAAAGTATTACTGGAATAGGTTTAAAAGGAAAAATTAATGGGGTTTCATATCAAATAGTTAATGAATCTTTTATAAATGAAAACAAAATTATTAATCCTTTTGAAGAAGAAATCAAATTATATAAAAATAAGGCAAACACATTAGTATTTATCTTAAAAGAAGGGACTATATATGGGTTTTTTGCTATCAAAGATGAAATTAAAGAGGATTCTAAAGAAGCAATTAAAGAGCTGAAATCTTTAGGCTTAATTCCTATTATGCTCACTGGTGATAATGAAGAAAGTGCACGTGAAATCGCTAAAGAAGTTGGAATTGAACATTATGTCTTTAAAGTACTTCCTGAAGATAAATTAGTTATCGTAAAAAGACTACAGGAATTTGGTCAAGTCATCATGGTAGGAGATGGAATTAATGACGCTCCTGCATTAACTCAAGCCGATATTGGTGTCTCAATTAAAAGAGGCTCTGATATTGCAATAGATTCGGCCGATGTAATTCTTATGAAGTCTACTTTAATCGATGTTGCGGCAGCTATTCGCGTTTCAAGAGCCACCACTTTAAATATTAAAGAAAACCTCTTCTGGGCCTTCTTCTATAACATAATTATGATTCCAATTGCCGCTGGCGCGTTAAGCTTTGCAAATATTTATCAACTTAAACCTTATATGGGTTCATTAGCTATGTCTTTATCATCATTATGTGTTGTTTTAAATGCATTACGCTTAAACATTTTTAAGCTTTATAGTATAACTAAATTTAGAAAAACCACTGATTTCGATATGTCTTTAGTGGATTTAACGATTGATCACGACGAGGAAAACTATATGAAAAAAGAAATGCATATTAAAGGAATGATGTGTGAACACTGTGTCGCTAGAGTTGATAAAGCTTTAAGAAGCGTTGAGGGTGTTAATGACGTCAAAGTTAATTTAAAGAAAGCAAACGCTATTATTAAATCTAAAGAAGAATTAGATAACGAAATCTTAACAAAAGCGGTTGTTGATGCAGGATATGAGGTAACAAGCATTGAATAATTTCAGAGAAGCCAAGATTGTTAGAACAAGTATCGTTGGCATTATTGCTAACGTAATTTTAGTTGGCTTTAAAGTGTTCATTGGTTTGCTTGCTCATTCTGTATCAATGATTACTGATGCGATTAATAACTTAACTGATGCGTTAGGAAGTATCACCACAATCATTGGAACAAAAATAGCTAGTAAAGATCCAGATAAAAAGCATCCATATGGTCATGGAAGAGCAGAATACTTAACGGCAATAGTTATTGCAGCGCTTATCTTCTTTGCAGGTGGCACCGCTATTACTGAATCCATAAATAGTTTAATTAATAACGAAAAACCATCATATGATGTCTACGCTTTTATCGTTATTGGTGTGGCTATCGTAGTTAAGATTGGATTAGGAATCTATTTTAAAATTCGTGGTAAAAAACTAAACTCCCAAGCTTTAAAAGCGAGTGGAACTGATGCCTTACTTGATTCTATTTTATCCACTGGTACTTTAGTAGCAGCCTTAGTTGCAAGATTCGCTGATGTCTATATCGATGGTTATATCGGTATTGGTATTGGTTTATTCATTATTAAATCCGGTATTGATGTTATTAGAGAAGCTTTTTCATCCTTACTTGGCGAAAGAATTGATAGTGAGTTAACCCACAAGATTAAAGATGATATTTGCTCCATTCCAGGAGTCTTAGGTGTGTATGATTTAATTGTCAATGAATATGGTCCAGAAAAGATGATTGGAAGTGTTCATATTGAAGTAAAAGAGTCGACTTCTGCAGCGAAAATTCAAGAAATTACCACAAATGCAGCAGCGTTAATCTACGCTAAATATAAGATTGCTTTAACGATTGGAATTTATGTTTTAAATGAGAATGATCCTATAGCAGTTGCGATTAAAGGTAGAGTTAAAGAATTAATAAAAGATAACAAAAACATCTTAGAGTTACATGGTTTCTATATTGATTATGGAACTAAGCTTGTTAAGTTCGATTTAGTCCTTTCTTATGATGAGAAAAAACCATACGATTTGATTAATTCAATCTCAAGAACTCTTAAAGAAGAATACCCTGACTACAATTATTACATCAATATCGATAATGATTATTCTGATGTAAAACAAAATAATTAATAATTTCCTATATTTTTAATATAATTGTGTTATTAGAAGATAGGAATTTTTATTATGGGTCAAGAAGAAGTCATCATCAAAATCAATAATTTATCCAAGATATATAATGAAGGAAAAGAAAACGAAGTAAGAGCTTTAAACTCAGTTAGTTTTAGCTTGAATAAAGGCGAATTTACCGTTATTCTTGGTCCTTCTGGTGCAGGTAAATCCACTCTTCTAAATATCCTTGGTGGAATGGACACTCCTTCGTATGGTGATTTTATTTTTGAAGGCGCTAATGTATCCAAATATAATCCTGAAGAATTAACAATGTTCCGTCGTAAAAAGATCGGATTTGTTTTCCAATTCTATAATCTAATCGCTAACTTATCTGCAGTGGAAAATGTTCAACTAGCTTCTGCATTAGCAGATGATCCATTTGATTCATACGATATTTTAGAGAAAGTTGGACTTGCTAAAAGAGTTAATAATTTCCCACCGCAACTTTCTGGTGGTGAGCAACAACGTGTTGCTATTGCTAGAGCCTTAGTTAAAAAGCCTCAACTTCTTTTATGTGATGAGCCAACTGGTGCTTTAGATTCTAAAACTGGTTCCACTATTATCGCTTTACTTAAGGACATCTCTAAGGAATTCAATATTTCAGTCGTCATGGTAACTCATAACGCTAAGATTGCGGAATGTGCGGAAAGATTAATCATTGTTAGGGATGGCCAAATCGATACAGATACCGTAAATAAGAATCCTAAGAAACCTGAAGAAATAAACTGGTAATGAAAAAAGAAGCAAGAAAACTACTACTAAAACTTGGCCTTTCCACGATTAAACAAAACTGGAAACAATTTTTAGCAATCGTTGGAATTGGTGGACTTGCTATTAATCTTTTCGTTGGTTTATTAACTAATGCGTCATCATTTGAGTATCGAGTTCATTCGATGCATAAAGACGGTAATGTTGCAGATGTATTTTTAACTTTAGATCCAAGAAATCCTGATCCAAATGATTTAGATAAGATTCAAGATATCGCTGCGAAATATGGTTATAGTGAAGAAAGATTTTATACCTTAACTGGACTAAGTTCGAAAAACGCACTATGCGCGATATCTTATTCTATGCCTTCTATATCCGCTCCATCTGAGATAATAAAATCTAGTCCAAAACAAACAAACCATAACTTCTTTATTATTGATGAGGTTTTATGTGAATCTAACGCTATATCCACTCAAACAATTGACTTTGATGTTGGAAAAATATGCGATGTAACTATTGATACAAGTTATTTTAGCTTATCGGAAGAAGAGTTAAACCAAATCGATGTGCTACTAAAAACAGGTGCCGAAAATCCATTTAGACAAGATAAATTTATTCTTAATTTTGAAATCACGGGAATAATGAAACATCCAGAAAATATATCGAGAGCAGCCTATTCTCCATGCTTATTTATGTGTTCTAATTCTGTATTTAGAAATTCTTTACGAGATAAATTAGCAGAGTCGTTCACCGAACTAGGATTAAGAACAATCTGGAGAGAAGGTTTTGAAGGAATATTAAATTGGGGAGATGGTAATCCATATGGTTCAACAATATCATTCCCTACTGGTAATCAGTTCTTAATAAAACTTTATGATAAGAATAATAAAGATAAATTAATGAACGAACTTGAGACATATTTTTCAAGTAAAGCAGTTGATAACCATTTAATGCTTCAAGCAATTGATGATACTTCAGGAGGAATGGAAGTTAATCAAGATATAAAGCAATCTTATCAATTAGCTTTCGCTTTTCCTCTCATCTTCTTTTTAGTGGCTATTCTAATTATTTTAACAACGTTTAGACAACTGATTTTAAAAGATAGAAACCAGATAGGAACTCTTAAAGGGCTTGGTTTTAAGAATAAAGAAATTTATCTATATTACTTTCTTTTAGTGGGAGCCATAACAACAATCAGTTTTCTCATTGGGGCGGTTTCTGGGCCGTTTTTGATTCCTTTCTTGCTCGAAATGAAATACAAAATCCTTTACACTCTCCCAAGAGTTACAATAGTTTTTCCATGGTTTTATGCTTTCTTAACTTGGTTAGCTTTTATTGCTATTTCAATCTTAATTACTTGGTATGTATCAAGAAAAGAAATCAAACTAAAACCAGTTGAATCTATGAGACCAAAAGAGATAAATGTCATCTTTAAAGCAAAACGAATTAAAAAGAAAAAAACCGATAAGGCTAATACATTTAAACTCGCAACTCATTTAGCGTTTAGAAATATGATTAGTGACCCTGTTAAATCATTAATGGTTTTGCTTGGAATGATTGGCTGCACCGCTTTACTTTGTTGTGGGTTTGGTATTGAAGACACGATTAATAAAGGCATTAACAATGATCCATTTGTTCATTCAGGAGCTAATATGACTTTAGCCTATGTATACGAACAAGAAAACTCTAAAACCGATATCGATTTTAAAATTGAAGATGATGAAGGAGAATTACTTATTAATGGTTATCAGCCGTATTCGAGAGTAGCGTTAGAAATTAGCCATAATTCAAGTTCTTATTCATCATATATACAAGTTATGGGAGAATATCGCGCTTTCCAAGGTGATACAAACATCCATTATTCCATGAGTGATCTTCCAAAAGATAGCGTTTATCTATCTTCTAAAGTTGCTAGAAAGCTATCGGTCAAAGTTAATGACACAATCTCATTTGAATATAGTGGGCAAAGAATCGAAGCTAAGGTTAGCAAGATATACGATGCCTTCTACGCGAACGGAATAATGATATTAGGAGAAAGCACTTTATTTAGTGAACCAATAACTAAATATGAAGGGGCTTGGTTAAACCTTACAAACAAAAATAATGAACTTGTGCGGGAAAAATTGACAGATTTAAGTTATGTTGGAAGCGCGGAAACTCCTGAAGGTTGGGCTAAAATTGTTAATGATGCCGTCTCCTCAATTTCCATAATTACTAATGCAGTAAAAGTGTTTGCTTTACTCCTTGCCACAATCGCTTTATATAACCTTGGCTTAATGAACTTCAATGAAAGAATTAGAGAAATTGCGACGATGAAGGTTTTAGGGTTTAAAAAGAAAGAAGTATCTGCTTCCTTATTAATTGAAACCCTTACTTTAACTTTCGTTGGAGCGGCTATAGGCTTAACTCTAGGTATGCCATTTATGGTTACGGTTTTAACAATTAATGAAGTTGGTATGGTTGATTATATTTATACCGTTACAACTTTAACTTATATTTTCTCGTTCTTATTTACATTTTTAGTAGGTGTTTTAATTAACGGATTACTGATGCTTAAAATAAGAGGAATCAAAATGATTGAATCTTTAAAATCAGTGGAATAATAATATATTTAATATTAAGGAGGAAATAGAAATATGAAGAAACGATTACTACTTACATTATTCTTATCAGGAGGATTAGTTTTAACTTCGTGCGGAGGGAGTACCGCTTCTAATATCACTGCTATTAAACTTAATCGTTCCTATATTTCTTTAGCTCCAAATGAAACTTTCCTTCTTGAAGCCACGACTATTGGAGGAGAAAAAGAAGTAACATTTTTCTCAAGCGATTCCTCAATTGCATCTATTGATGCAACTGGATTAGTTACTGCGATTGCTAGTGGCGAAACAAGCATATACGCAATTGCAAACGATAAGATTGCCACTTGTTTAGTTAAAGTCGAAAATAACGAAAACGAAATTAGAAGTGCAATTAAAGAAGGCACTATCTCTATGAAAATTGATTCATCTTTCTTTGAAAAGACTGGTCAAGTATTCTACGCCCCACTTACTTATACTTATCAATCTAGAGGTGGCGCATTTGATGACGAAAATTCGAAGATGCATTTTGATGTTGAATGGACTAAAGGTATCGCTTCTACTTCTTATAACGCAGTCGAACAAAGTGCACGAAATGTTGAATTTATTAACTATTTATTTAATTACGATAACAATTCATTAACTTCTTTATTCTCTTCTAAAAAATCATGGGAAGAAAGAGCAATGGCGTATGCTTTTAATCGTAAAGAAGAGACTAAAAACTATGGTGAAGATCATTTCACTGTCGCGATGCTAAACGATAGATTATACGCGGATAGCTATGCTGTAATTGACGAAAACATCTATCCAAGAGCCGCGAAAGAAATCGTTTATGAAGATAACGAGATGATTGAACTTATTACTAGTTTAATCCAAACAATTAGAATGTTAGATTTATCTAAATTATCATTATCACAAATTGATTTAGTTACAATTCTTAAGAATATGTATCCAGATCCTGCCACCATATTAGATGAAAATACAAACACTAATATTCAAACTATTTCTCGTGTTTTAGCTGTTATGTTATTTGCCTTATCTGGTTACACAAATATCGACTATAAACCTGTTAACGTTAAAGGATATGATGGAATTAATCTTCATTTCTATTTAAATGACTTAGGTAAACAGAACTTATCATCTTTATCATCTCTTCTTAGCTTTTTAGGTCAAGATAATGAAGAAGTTAAGAAAGTTTTAGATGAATTTGCGATTAATGATTTTGCGTTAGATCTAACTCTTTATAGCGATCCAACTTATAAAAACTATAATCATTGTTCATCAGTATCTTTCTTGTTAGATTTAAACTTACCAGAAAATAACACTTTAAAATTTGATACTACTTTAGATTTTGGAGTGGACACAATCTATGAAAAAGCGTCCTATATATCTTCTTTATATGATAAACACAATATGAATAAAGCAATCCAAAAAGAAGCGGATGATTATATCGCTTTAATTGGAGATGTTATTTCTTATAACGATAAAGATAATGATTCTAAAGATTTCTCATTATTAAAAGATAAATTAGCTCAAGCTAGAGAAGCATTGAATAACTTCTCAAATTTATCCACAAAAGCTAAATTCATGCTTGTTGAAGAAAGATTTAACGCGAAAGAGATTGAAAAATTATACGCTAAAGGTGAGCTTGCCTTAACACTTACAAAAGCGGCAATGGCCTTAATTAGTGAAAATAGCACCATTAATGGAGTAAATTTAGCGATTCAAAGTGTTAGACCATATAAGGACTTTAAGTTAGCTATTGAAGAAGCAAATAAAGAGAAGTTCGATATCATGGTTAACATTGTTAAAAACTATCTTCTTAAAGTAAAAGGAGAAATTTCTGAAGGAGCGTTAGGTTTAAAAGATGCTTCAAATAAAGAAACCGCTACAGAAGTTATTGATGGTGCCTTAGCGTATGAATCTATATTTGATACAACTGGTGATGTCTTTAATTTAATTCCACGATATGTTTTAGGTATTCGCATTGATCCAACTTATGGTGATGATGTAATGCTTACTGATGAATTAATTACCTTACGAGACGAAGTAATTTCCACTGAAGAGATTAAAGATGAAGATGGTAACTTAGAAAATAACTTATTCGCTGTTACTTATTACACCAAAGAAGCGTTCAAAAAAGCCATTGAACTTATTATTTCCTCTAATAGTGGAGAAGATTTATATAACGCTATTTCGTATAAGGATAATGAAGGAAACGACACTAAAATAGCTAAGTTTGCAAGTATGGCTAAAAAAGACTTCAGTGTATCAATTATCCCACAACAAGTCGCCTTAAATAACTTATTAAGCGTTCAAGACTCCACTACTTTAGCTACCACTTTAAGAGAAAAAGTAAGTTCATTAAAAGATGAAATTTATGAAACCTTAATCGATTACGAATCAGGTTCAAGTACTAAAGAATTAGCCAAAGAAAAACTCGATACGATTGAACTTAATCTTTCTAATATCGAGTCTATTCAAAATGATTTACTTGATGCTTTACAAAGAGTGAATCTTTCCACAATTCGTAGCATCTTAGATGATGTTAAAAATTTAATTAATTAACTTTCTCAATAATAGCTTTTAAACTATCAGCGGATTTTTTAAGTTGTTCTTTTTCGAAATCACTTAATTGGAGTTCAAGAACAGTTTCAATACCTTCCTGGCCCACAATCGACGGAATGGATAAAGCAATATCATTTAAACCATATGTTCCAAATAATTCTACTGAAACTGGAAGCATAGTGTGTTCATCATTTGAGATACATTGGCAGATTTTAGAAACTGCCATCGCAATACCATAATATGTTGAACCTTTTCTTTTAATAATTTCATAGGCTGCATTACGAACTTGATAATAAACATCTTCTAATTCTTTTTCGTAATTCTTTACTCCACGAACTTCGCAGAATTCTTTTAAAGGAAGACCACATATATTAGCGCCAGACCAAACGGCAAGTTCACTATCACCATGTTCACCGATCATAACAGCGTGAACATTTCTTGTATCAACATTTAAGCAACTTCCTAAAGCATATTTAAGTCGAGCAGTATCTAAAACAGTTCCACTACCTAAAACACGGTTAGCAGGTAATCCAGATTCTTTATAGGCGATATGAGTTAAGATATCAACTGGATTTGCTACTACAAGTAGCATACCTTCAATATTTACAGGTTTGATATTAGCGATAATTGATTTCATAATAGCGGCGTTTTTATTGATTAAATCTAATCTTGTTTCACCAGGTTTTTGCGCTGCTCCTGCTGTAATAATAGTGACTAAACAATCTTTTAAATCACTATAATCTCCGGAATGAATATTAGTTGGCGAATGAGCATATAGGATACCATGGGATAAATCCATAGCCTCACCTTCAGCTTTATCTTTATTGTAATCAATTAAGATTAATTCATTAAAAATCCCTTTTTCCATTAAGGCAAATGCGATTGATGCACCTACTGCACCAATACCAATAATTGCCGCTTTTTTAACATTGACCATATATAGGACCTCCTCTAATAGAATATTAGTTTAAATATTTATAAACAAGTTAAACGCTTATGAACTTTCGATTGCATCAATAACAACAAATAATATATTTTTCTTTAAGAAAAGCGTGTGATAGAATTTAGCAGTATGGACTTTTGGTGGATATTTTGGATTACAACACTAGCAGCTACTGGCTGTATTTCAATATTTATCGTGCTCTCATTTAATGAGTTCATGTTTATTTGTTATGCTGCTACTCACCGTCCTAAATTCCCAGAAACTGATAAAAAGTTCCGTTACGCTGTAATTATTCCAGCTCGAGATGAATCACAAGTTATATCTCATTCCTTAGAATCTTTAAAAGCACAAACATATGATAAGGATTATTTTGATGTCTATGTAATTGTAGAAAGAAAAGATGATCCAACAATCGAAATAACTGAGAAACTTGGTTATAAGATTTTATTTAGAACTAATTTAGAAAATAGAAAAAGAAAAGGCTATGCTTTACAAGAAGCATATGAACAAATTAAAGCCACTGGAATTAAATATGATTCAGTAATGATTTTTGATGCAGACAATATCATTGATAAACACTTTATTGAGCAACTTAATAGAGTTAAGGCTACTGGAAGATATGAAATTGGTATGGGTTACCGTAAATCCACGAACAGTCAACAAAACTGGGTTACTGGTACCTCTACTCTTCTTTTCTCCATCATGTATGCCTTAGATTCAAAAGGTAAAGCTCATTATATTAGAAACGTTACTGTCTGTGGAACTGGATACTATATCGATACTAGCGTTATTGATAAAGAAGGCGGTTGGATTTGGACAACCTTAACTGAAGATGCCGAATTAACTAAATATTCTTTAGCGAAAAATATTACATGTGGTTATAACGAAAACGCTATTTTATATGATGAGCAGCCTGCTACTTTAAAACAAATGAGAAAGCAACATAACCGTTGGGTTCTCGGTTTCTTACAAGCTTCAGGTAAATATAAAAGAGAAAAAAGACATGTTGGTGAAACTAAAAGTGAACATTTCTTAAAGAACTATACCAAAATGATGGGTATCTTCCCTCTTGCTTTTATCGTCGTTACACCACTTTTATACGCTATCGCCTGCTTTGTTTTAATGGGTTTAGCATATGTAAATAATTATGAACTCTGGTATTTCTATTTAATCGCAGCGATTCTTTCGCTTATATTTATTTATTCATTATTTGTATTTGTGTCAGTATTTGACATGGTTGCAGATCGAAGAGGACTAGAATTTAAGTTTAAATTTGGTTTTAAAGTATCACTTATGTTTATATTCTTCTTCCTCGATTTCGTATTAGCCTTCTTCCGTATACTTAATAAAAATAATCGTGATTGGGATGTTATTAAACATTCTGGTAAAGTTACCTCTAAAGGCGCGAAAAAGCAAATCAATAAAAAGGATAAGAAATAATGCGATACGATAAGAAGAATCGAATTGTTTATTATAAAGACGAATTCAATGACGATTTCGGCGAAATAGGCCTTGAAAGACCTAAGCTCAAGGAAGATTATGTCTTTGAACGAAAAGGCGCTGTAAAACGCTTCTTTGCCACTATTTTCTACTATGGACTTGCATTACCAATCCTTTGGCTTGTTGGAAAATGCGCTGTTAGTGTTAAAGTAAAGAATCGTAAAGTTTTAAAAGAACTTAAACATAAAGGCTACATTATCTACGGAAATCACACTCACTGGGTTGATGCTTGGACCGCGCAAGTATTTGTTACTAGACCTAAAAGAACTAATATCCTCGGTTATTCAGATGCATTAAGTATTCCAGTTGCTAAAGGGCTAGTTAAAGGTATTGGCTTACTACCAGTTGAAAATAATCGAGAATCTTTAACTAAATTAACAAACGCAATTACACATTATATAAATAAAAAAGAGTGCATCTCAATTTTCCCAGAAGCACATGTGTGGCCTTATTTTAATGGGATTAGACAATTTAAAGTCGGTTCGTTCTTTTATCCTACAGTAAGTAAATGCCCTATTGTTGCTATGTGCACTATTTGGAGAAAAGTTTGGTATTCTAAAAAACCTAAAATGACAATTTATGTTTCTCAACCAAAATATTATGATGAATCACTCGATCAAAAAGCAAATATTGATGCTTATCATGATTATGTTTATGAATTCTTTGTAAAAACGCATTTAGAACATCCTAGTGTTGAATACATCAAATACATAAAAGAAGAATAAAGCATAGGAACTGGCACTTTTGGGAAAAAATATCCTAAAGAGGTGAGAACCTATGCTTTTTAATTAGAAAATTATTTATTCTTATCTTCCACTACATCATTATCAGTAGCGTTTAAATCGATAATATCATTATCTTGAGCATGGTTAACGAAAGTACTTCTTTCAATAACCATAATTCC
>CAMOYS010000027.1 GCA_946630435.1 uncultured Caryophanales bacterium
ATTGGAGTTTTACCAAATCTTAAGTGAGAACGGGTAACACCACCAGCTTTACGGGAGTCGTAAGCGAAATAAGCTTGAGCATATTGATGGGTAGCATCACCGATAATCTTAACGGATGATTTATTAGCACTAACAGTACCATCAGAACCTAAACCATAGAATAAGCAGGATGTATAATCAGCTTTAACATGGAATGATTCATCAACTGGGATAGAAAGATGAGTAACATCATCATTAATACCAACAGTGAAGTTATGGAATGGTTGTTTTTCTAAGAAATCATAAACTGATTTGATATGTTTTGGTTGAGTATCTTTTGAAGATAAACCATAACGGCCACCATAGACTTGAACGTTTTTACGACCAACTTGTTTTAAAGCGGCAACAACATCAAGATAAAGTGGTTCGCCAGTAGCACCCATTTCTTTAGTTCTATCTAAGACAGCAACACGTTTGACGCTTCTTGGAAGAGCTTTGGATAAATGAGCAGCGGAGAATGGACGATAAAGGTGAACTTTAACAAGACCAACAGCACGTCCTTCTTTTCTTAAAGCATCGATGACTTCGATTGTGGTTTCTGTAACAGAACCCATAGCAACGATAACATCAGTAGCTTTTGGATCACCATAATAGGTGAATGGAGCGTAATTTCTACCAGAGAGCTTGGAAGCTTTCTTGAAATATTTTTCCGCAACTTCGATAACATGATTGAAGTGTTCGTTTTGAGCTTCTCTACCTTGGAAGTAGATATCGTCGTTTTCCGCACCACCACGAGTAACTGGGTGAGTGTGTGGGTTTAAAGCGCGAGCTCTAAATTCTTCGACTTTATCCATTGGGAGAAGTTTTCTATATTCACTTTCATCAATGAATTCGACGTTTTGGATTTCATGAGATGTTCTAAAACCATCGAAGAAGTGCATAACTGGGTATGAAGCTTCGATAGCGATTAAGTGAGCCATAGGTGCTAAATCAGCAATTTCTTGGACACTATGTGAACAAATCATAGCAATACCGGTTTGACGGCAAGCATAAATATCTTGATGATCACCAAAGATTGATAAGGAACGGGTGGCTAAGCTACGAGCGGATACGTGTAAAACAGCAGGTAATAATTCACCACACCACTTATAAATATTTGGAATCATTAAGAGTAAACCCTGAGAAGCGGTATATGTGGTAGCAAGAGCACCAGCTTGAAGAGCACCGTGAACGGTACCAGAAGCACCAGCTTCAGATTGCATTTCAACAACCTTAACAGGGGTATTAAATAAGTTTTTCTTTCCTTGGGAGGCGTAAACATCTACAAGTTCAGCCATAGGAGAGCTTGGGGTAATTGGATAAATACCAGCGACTTCGGTGAAATAATAAGAACCAATAGCAGCTGCGGTATTACCATCTACCGAGAGAAATGATTTTTTTACTTCCATTTATATTTGACTCCTTTATAAATAGCACTCTTATTATAATACGCACACGCGTATAAGCAATAAAAAAATCGGCTAAAATTACCGATTTCTTATTTTTTTATATGTTTAACGACGTTTTCGAGGTTTCTTTTTTCCTTTTTTGCTATTTTTCGCAATCTCTTCATCAACTAGCTTTTTAAGGGTTTTTAAGTCAACTTCATTTAAAACAGCGTTACGATCTACGAGGCCATTAATTGAATATTTTTCATAAACAAATTCAGCAATAGAACCGTATTTTTGAAGTTCGCTTTTTTTAATAACAACGCGAGCTTTCTTTTCTGCTTTTGCTTCTTCTTCCTCAATATAAGCTTCAATTTGAGGCAATAAATCACGGATATTAATATCTAAATCCATGGTAATTATCGGATCAAAAAAAGATAACTGTTCACGAATAATTTCTGGATAAATACCCATGTGTCTACTTAAGGCATCACTTGTTAAATGCTTTGCCTTAGCGGATTTAATTTCACTGACGTATTTTTTGGCTAATGATTTATTCATATATAGTTATCTTAACACAATATAAGGATTATAGGTTTTTAAATTTATGATAATCGAAGGTTTTATAATAAACACAGTATTCATCAAAGCCTTCAAGAACTTCATCAGATGGCTCTTCCATCGAGTTATACATATTGCGCACAACTTCTTCAGGAACAACTTTATCAGGTTCTCTAAGTTGATTTTGTCTAAGGATAACATCTAATGGCTTTTTAAGAATAATTAAGACTTTACGGTCGAAACCTTTAACTTTTTCAAGGGCTCTTAAACGATAAACATTTTTTAAGTTAGTAGCATCCGCAATAACAGTTAAATCATTGGTGGTATCTTCTTCAGCGTACTTATTAATGTAATCAAAGAAACGTCTCCAAACTTCTTCTTCACCTGTAAAAATTTGATAACCACCGGTGACTTCTTTACGGATTTCATCACTAGAAACAATTTTGACGTTTCTATGTCTTCCGGCATACATCTTTGACCAAGTTGATTTTCCGCATCCAGCGACAGCAGATAAAAGAATAAATGATTTCATACGCGAATATATTAGATAATTTATTTTAAAAAATAAAGATAATTATTTTGAAAGAGTTTACACTTTTTCCCAAAGAAGTGATTTCCTATATGTTTTTTATCGTAAAGAAAGAAAAAAGTCTCAAGTGATAAACCTGAAACTTAGTTTTTAAGATGGTACACGATACAGGCCTCGAACCTGCGACCCGCTGATTAAGAGTCAGCTGCTCTGCCAACTGAGCTAATCGTGCATTGCCTTAATAATATAATATAAAGTGAAAAAATTGACAAGTAAAAAAGGAGCCATTATGGCTAAGCCTAACAGCTCCTATTTGATTATCTAATCAATATGGTTAATTATTTATCGACTGAGATAGCATCAGCAGAAATTTGTGGCATAAGGTTCCAAGAATGACCATTAGCTTTAAATTTAGCGTTGGATTCTGAATCAGCGTAAATTAAGTTACCTTTAATGGCGATAGAATCACTTGTCTTTAATCCATCAACGATTGCTTTCCAAGCGGTACCATCTTCGGTAGCCTTACCACCTTTAGAACCGGTATGGTAGTCATAAGCAACAGTAATTTCGTTACCAGCACCATCGACAAGTACAAATGTACCTCTCTTAGTAAGGTTGATAGTTGTGGTTGCTTTTAAATGAACATCTCTGAGTACAACACTATACATATGTTTATCAGAAACCATTGAATAAGCTTTGATACCAGCAATATCAACAACGTTATCAAGAACTGGTTCAGCAATAGTAGAGTGATCTTTTAATTCATGAGCATAAGAGATATAAGATAATTGGATGTTACCATAGTAGTTATTAATTTCACCACCAATGGCGTAATACTTACCAACTTCAAGGCCTAAGCCATCAACTTTATAAAGGTAGACGAATCTAGCACCATCAGCACCGATAGCGAAGTTGTTATCTGGTGTGATGTAAATGACTTTACATGGAAGTTCAACATAATAGTATCTTTGATCGACACCTTCAGCGTTTTTGTTAACACCAATTGAACCATCATCCTTATTCCATTTGAATAAGCCGTTAGCAGCTGGTGTATAGAATTGTTCGAGTGTTAACTTTTCAAAGACGATGTTAGCTTTTTCAAGTTTGACAACGAAGTTTGCGGTACCAGTTTTAGTTCCGGCAGTTAAAGTTGCAAAGAAGGTAATACCATCAATATCAGCGTCGGTTGGATAATTGAAGTATAAGTTTTTGTGGAATTCATCAATATTTCCATCTTTATCTTTAACATCTTTGATACCAGAAATTGCACTAGCGTGTTCTTGCTTTTTGTCATAATCCCAAGCAAGAGCAACATCAACTGTGCCTTTACCTCTAATGTTAACGGATTGTTTTGTTGTTAAAACAACACGGTCATTGTTATCACCAGATAATTTTGTGGTGAATCCTGGAGTTAAAGCGGTTTGACCATTGACGTTAGCAATTGGCATATCTTTAACTTTGTTAATAGCGGTTTCGTAATCTTCATCAGTAATTCCTTGGGAAACAGATGCGGATTGATCAGAACCTCCGCCTTGGCCACCACCACAGCTTGCTAAACCCATAGAAAGAATAGCAGCTAAGACAAGTAAATAAGTTTTTTTCATAATAATTATTTTCTCCTTAATTATCTAATATAACCTTCGAGAGCTTTAACACTAATAGCTAAAGTATCATCGATGGCTTGATCTAAAGTAGTTTTGCCTGAAATAATGTCAGGTCTCTTATTTAAGATTGGAAGAATGATTTTACCAACTTCTTCACGAATAACGGATGAACCAACGAATCCTGGATCAACGAACTTAATCCATTTTTCGGTAGATTTCATGTAGTTTTCTTGGTTAAGTTTAGCAGAATCTTGATATAAAACCTTTAATGGGGTTTCTTGTTTTTCGTTAATTAAGGCTTGGTAAGCTTTGGAGTTAGTGGCAGATTTAGTCGCTGGATAATAACCAGTAGTAGCAGCCCACTTACCTTGAATTTCACCTTTAGTTAATGAAACGATAACTTTGAAAGCATCTTCGATGGTCTTATCATCGCCTTGGTCAAATAAACCTAAGTTAGCACCTTGAGAGATGACGTATTTATGATCAGCATCTCTATAAGGAATTGGTGCGACAGAAACTTTGAATTTATTTGTGTCTGGGAGGTTATAGCTTAAACCACCAGAAGAACCGACTGTAAATAAGACTTTACCAGCCATGAATGCATCAGAGTTATAAGAATCGGTAATAGCGAAGACACGGCTATTAACACCTTCTGGTGCGTTAGCGTATAAGTTATAAACCATTGTTAAGGCATCTCTAGTTTTGGCCTTATAATCGCCAGACCAGAAATCAGCAAAACCGTGACGTGCTGTTTTTCTATCTTCTTCGGTATAAGAAGTATAAGAACCACCAAATTGACGGACTAAAGTAATGAATAAGTTGTCTGGTGCGTCCCACATAATTAAGTTGAAATCACTTTCAGCGATTTGGGAGAAGTCAATAAGTAAGTCGCCTTTAGAGGTATCTTTTGGATCGAGTTTATTAGCTTCGACAAAGAATTCAGAGATATGGCCGTTTTCTCCACGTTTACCATAGAGATACTTACCACCTTCAACGATTGTGGCGCCTTGTTCATCTTTTTTTTCAGTACCGAAGAGTCCAGCACTATGTAAAGCACTTAAGTATTTTGGACCATCGTTTTGGAAATCGGCCCAAGTTTCTGGAAGTTTGGTAATAGAAGGATCAAGAGTCTTGACATAGTCAAATAAGTCAACGTTATATGTCATAACTTCGGTGGACTTATTAAATGGAAGACCTAAAGTATAACCTTTAACTAATTCTTGGTTTTCAGTTAAATATTCTGGATAATAGTCATCAAGTAAGCTTACACTGTTGGCTTCATTATATTCGTCGATATAATCATCCAGCGCTAACATGATGTCACTTCTAATATATCCAGCGAAGTGATCTGGGTAACCAGTAGCAATTGTTGGGAAAGTACGAGTTGCGACTGAGTTATTGATGTTAGTTTGAAGTTTTGGGTATGAACCTTGCGATTCATGATTAACTTTAATATTGGTTTCAGCTTCAACATCATCGATAAGCGATAATAAAGCGGAAGTGTAAGCAGAACCAAAGTTGGACCAGAAGAGAATGCCATCACCTTGTGGGCCACCTCCTCCGCCACCGCCACAGGCAGATAAAGCTAACGCGGTGAAAGCAGATAATGTAATTACTTTGAGATTTTTCATAAATTCTCCTTTCAAATATATTTCTAACCTTTAATACCGGAGCGAGATACACCGCGCATGATGTATTCACGGAAAATAAGGAAGAAAACGAATAATGGTGCAGTGACAACCATGGACCCTGCAATCTTAACAGCGTCATATCCAGATGAAACTTCACTAGAGAAGAGGGACATTAAGCCGTTAGAGACGAGTTGCATATTATAATCTTTATTATATTTCCAGTTCCCGTTTGCGACTAAGGTTGGCCAAATGTAGGAGTTCCACGAGCCCATAAGGGAAAGGATAAGAATAGTAACGATTG
This sequence comes from uncultured Caryophanales bacterium, assembly GCA_946630435.1. Lineage (GTDB taxonomy): Bacteria > Bacillota_I > Bacilli_A > RFN20 > CAG-826 > Fiminaster. The sequence goes on from CAMOYS010000027.1 coordinate 6,033, forward strand.
TTGGCATAGCGATTGGAATCATGACCTTGAGTAAATATTCAATATCATTAACACCATCGACTTTTGCCGCTAAATAGAGTTCGTTTGGAATTTGTTGGAATGCTTGTCTTAAATAGAAGATATAGAAGACAGAAACACCATGGACGAAGATAAGGGCCGAGAACGTGTATTTCCAGTCCAGTTGAATGGTGGTTTGATAGTTAGTAATAACCATCATTTCACCAGGAATCATCATGGTAGCGAGTAAGCCAGCAAATAAAGCGTTTTTACCTTTGAATTCTAATCTAGCAAAGGCAAAAGCAGCGAGAACTGCTGTAACAACTGTAACTAAAGTGGATGAGATTGCCACAATAAAGGTATTTAAGAAATATTGGGCAAAGCTTGGTCTAGGAGTAGTACTTCCATCTAAGCTATTTTTATAAGTAGATGAGAAGATATCAGCATAGTTATTAACGCTAAGTTCACCAAGTTTAGCGAAATCACCTGTTGAAGTGAATGTCTTAAAGGCTTCTTTATCAACAAATGAGCCCCAGACCATGAAAATAAATGGAGTTAAGATAAATAGAGCGAATAAGGTGATGAATAAATATAAGAAGACTTTACCGACTATCTTACGGATAAGATAATTACGTCTAGCATTTTCATCAGCAAAATATTGAGCAGCCATAATTTAACTCCTTTCTAATAATGCACGCGGCGTTTGCTTACAGCAAATTGAACCGCAGTGATTACTAAGATAATGCTTAAAAGAACGAGGGAACCTGCCGCAGCGATACCTGGCTTATCTTGGGAAAGATCTAATTGCTTATAAATCCATCCGACAACGGTAATCCAGTCTTCACCACGTTCACCACCGAAGTAATAAGCACCTTTACCTGCCGCAGAGTAAACGGACATAACACCGGTATACATCTTAAAGGCACCGATAAAGGATGTAATTGTGATGTAAAGGATTTGAGGAGAAAGTAATGGAAGTGTAATTCTTCGCCAAATAGTAAAGGAAGAAGAACCATCGACTTTCGCCGCATCACTATATTGTTTATCAATTGTGGCTAAGCCTGACATAAAGACTAAGATCTTAAAGGCTAAGCCGTTCCATAAGGCATATATAACAATAACGACACCTTGGTGGAATTTTGTGGCAGGAGGTAAGGCAGTTGAACCAATACGGACTTCCGCAGAAGATAACCAGTTAATTGGGTCAATTCCAAATAAGTTCTTTAACAAAATATTCATTAAACCACCAGTATTCGAGGCAAACAGCATCTGGAATACGAGACCTAACGCGATTGTATTTGTAACATATGGAAGGAAGAAAATTGTTTGATATAAACCTTTTAAGGCTTTTATCGAGTTGAGGAAGGTTGCGATTAATAAAGCAACAATAATTGTAAGTGGAACTTCAATAACGACTAATAGCGCGGTATTCAAAATTGAATTTAAGAAGACTTCATTTTTCAAAACGATAACAAAGTTTTCAAAACCGAAAGACGGAATTAAGTTATTCTCAAATTTGCCTTTCCAGTTAAAGCAACCTTGAATAAAGTTACCAAACGCAAAGCTACCAGCACCACTAACCCAACGGAAATCTTGAATAAACGCCATAAAGAAGGTGTTTAAGATTGGGTAGAACATGAATAACACTAAGAAGATGAGAGCTGGAATAAGAACAATCCAGGCGGTCGCCCACTGTGGCAAAGTCACGTGTCTTTTACGGTTAATTAAGTGACTTGTTGAGTGTTTTTCCGCTAATATAGCTTGGACATCTTCAACGGTTAATGCTTGATTTGTAGCAGTCATTTCCTCACTCCTTTCTTTTTAAATTTCTATTCATAATGATTACTATTTAATCCTTTCACCTGTTTCTTCAAAGACATAGAAACGTTTTGGATCGAAATGTAATTTTTCTTTACCAAGAATATCTTTTCTAAGTTCGGATGGAATAATAATCTTAAGAGCGGATTTATCTTGTCCTTCGACTTTACCAACGATAGTGATATCTCTACCAATATGTTCGACAATGTCGACTAAGACAGGAATCTTTCCTTTTTCATTATGAGTGAATGATTCTGGACGAACAGCAATCTTAACTTTTCTATCTTTAAGGACAACTTCCTTATCAACGAGTTCTAAAGATTCATTTCCGTGATCATCTTTAACCATTCTTTCTTCTTTTTCGATGATGGTGTGAGTACCTTCATAGCACTTGCCTTCATCAAAAACGGTTTCACCTAAGTAGAGTTTTCCACCTTTGATTTCACCATCAAAAACGTTAATGGCTGGAGAACCTAAGAATTTTGCAACGAATAAGTTGGCTGGTTCTTCATAAACGGTTTGTGGTTCATCGATTTGTTGGACAACACCTGCTCTCATAACAACGATGAAGTCAGAAATAGACATGGCTTCTTCTTGGTCATGAGTAACGAAAACGGTTGTAATACCTGTTTCTCTTTGAATACGTTTAATCTCTTCACGAGTTTGTAAACGTAAACGAGCATCGAGGTTTGATAATGGTTCATCAAGAAGTAAAACACGAGGTTTTTTAGCTAAAGCACGAGCAATAGCGACACGTTGTTGTTGACCACCAGATAATTCTTTTGGTTTTCTATCTAAGTATGGTTCAATGTCAACGATCTTAGCCATTTCAAGAGCAATAGCATCTTTTTCTTCTTTAGTGAGTTTCTTACGGGCTAATTGTTTAGCGGCTTCTGGATCAGTTTGTTTTAAAGTTTCATAATCCGCTTTAGCTTTTTCTAAATTAGCCATAGCTTTTTCGATCTCACCATCTAATGAGTCATAGTGAGCTTGAATGCTTTCTTTACGACGCGCTGAAGTTTCAGCAAGTTTCTTATTGTTTTCAATTAAATCGGTGTAATATTCGATTTCTTCGGCATCACCTTTAGCTCTTGCAGCTTCAAGTTTTGGACCGCTTTTTTCAACAATAGAGTTAGATTTTGCGATTTGTTTTTCACAAGCTTTAATATCACTTAAAGATTGTCTCTTGTCAGATTTTAGATCTGCGATTGCTTTTTCTTCATTACCGAAAGGACCTGGGAAACGGACGTTATCAAGTGGGAATTCGATGTTTTGTCTAACCGAAAGATGTGGATAAAGAGCATAGTTTTGGAAGACTAAGCCGATACCGCGGTTTTCTGGTGGGATATTTGTAACATCATCATCGCCAAACCAAATGTGACCATCTGTAGGTTTGTGTAAACCAGCAATCATATAAAGAGTTGTAGATTTACCACATCCAGATGGACCTAAAAGCCCGACAAGTTTGCCGTCAGGGATTGTGAAGTTCATTTGATTAACAGCGGTTGTTTCGACACCTTTTTTTCCGACGAAGGTTTTGGTAAGATTTTCAATTCTTACTTCCATTAGTTATTTTGCCTCCTATGGTGTAATTACGTAGCTGTCTAACTACAAAAATATTCTAACATAGTTAAATTCTTATTAGCCACTAGATTTTATTTTAATAAAGAAAAAATCCACCCCATTTTCCTAAAGAGTGGACTTCCTACTATTTTTTTATTACTAAAAAGAAATGGGTATTATTCGGTTTTATCGCTATTATTTTCTTGTTCAAGTTCCTCTTTTAGCTTCTCATCAACGATTTTTGAGCCAACTTGAATAATATTTTTATTTTCAACCTTATTTGAGCGGTATTTTTCCATATTTTCTTTAAGTTTTTGGGCAGCTTTTTCTTCACTTTCCGCATCCTTAAAGAAGACACTATTTTTGGAGTCAATAACCCTAGTTCCAGCGGCTAAATCGTGCAGAGACCTATTATTTGGGACAAAAAGTGTCACCATCATGAAGATAAATGCACCTATTCCAACGGTCACTAATGAGCCCATTCCAACATCAAAAACAAAGGCCACTACTAGCATCATTAAAATAAATAAAAGTTGTCTTAATAATACTTGAGGTTTGGTAACACGATAATCGAGTTTATTTACTAAACAAATCTTCATTGTAAGTTTGCCTAAAGTTTCTCCATTAGCAAAGATCATTGGAAAGAGTAGATAGACAATAAGCATTGAGAATACCGCTGCAGTAACAATCGCAAAATTATTAGCAACAGTTACATTATGGTTAATATCTTGAATTATTTTGGAATAGAAAAGATCTTTTTGAGCGTTATAAACGATGTCTGATGCATATTTTTTAGCTTCATAAAGAATATTTTTATTATTCTCTTCTTCGCTTTTAGTTGGATCAGTATATTTGTTTTTAAAAGCGGCAGTTAAAACGTAATTATGGTCGGCATCTACTTCGTAAATTGCTTCTTCACTACCAATTTTTAAAATATCTTTCTCAAACCAATCTAAAGTATAGATTTCTTTTGGAAGCTTTCCTTCAGCATTTTTTGTTTCATAAGCAGGATCAACAAAATGATCTTTAACCATATCATAAGTGTGTGAAGCAGTATTATTTGGCATTACTACGTCCACACCAGTTTTATACGATAAATAGTAATATTTAACGTGGTCAATTAAATATGAATGATCAACTTCTTTACGAGTGCTTATTCCTCTAATCCCGGATTCATTACGAGGATTAATTTGTTCGGTATAATCTTTAACTTCAATAATCTTATCTTCACCAGTTTCCACGCTCACAACTTGGCATAAAACATATAAATGAGAAGCTGTTTCATATTGATAGCCAAGTAAAACATTCTCTCTTAAGCCCATCGTACTATCTACGATTGGTGTCATAATAAAACTAGAGGTAAGAAGAAATAGTAAAACAAAGAATGCTGCATCTAAGATTGCAGCAAAGATACGTTTAAATAATGGAGCGTTTTTAATATCTTTCATCTTATTTTTCGTAACTTATTGGAGGTTCTTCCCCTTCTTCATCTTCATTTTCTTTTCGTTTATTAACAGGTTTCCCGGCGTTAATAATCATTTCTTCTTTTTCTAAGAAATCAAGTTCTTGAGCTTCATCATTAAATATAATTGAACCTCTAGCGTCGATTACCATTGTTTGAGCGACAAAATCATGAAGTGCGCTCTTACGAGGTGAACCCATAGATAGGCCAAACGAAACAAGTACTATTGCACTTACAATTAAAATCGTGGTCACGATATCTAAGAAATAGAAGATTAACATAAAGATTAAAACTAAAACATAAGGGATAAAACGCATCAGAAGTTGGCTCTTTTTAAATTTATAGCCTCTAAAGTTCGCTAAACCGAGTTTTAAAAGCATCTTTCCTAAAGTAGCCCCATCTTTACGGAAAAATGGAATAATTACATAGCAAATTAAACCACTTATAAATAATGGGATTATTGCACTTAAGCCACCATAGAAAGTATATTCTTTATAGATTGGACTATAGAAATTCTGCGCGGTTAAATGAGTGTATGCTTTTTCATATTTAGTAAGCATATATTTCGCTAAATCTTGTTTAGTAATATCAATTTGTTCGCCTTTATCACTTGAATATCGTTTTTCACGTGGGACACCAATTTGATTTTTATCATAAGTCTCCCCTACTTTTTGATAAGTAAAATAGCAGGTAGACATTTCGCTATCTGGATCTTCACGGTCAATACCTAGAACATTTAAGTTATACCAACTAACAGTGTAATAATCTTTTGGAAGAATCATCGTCCCATCACTAGTTTTCATTTCTGTATTATAGTTTGGCGCGGCGTATTCTTCACTTATCCCTTCTCCAGTTAGATAAGTTAAATAAAAATATCTAGTGGCGGTTTCATATATAGTGTAGTCATCATCACTATGATAAGTAAGTGTGGTACCATCTTCATTTTTATAAACAAGATGAGCGTTAAGAGCAAATTCATCCATCTTTTTATACATTGCACCTGTAAGATTAAAGTTAAAAAGAGGGCTAAAGGCTAAAACATAAAGTAAAAGAAAAGTAATTAATGTGAAAACAATATCTAAAAGCGCTGCTAAAAAACGATTTCCAGTAGGAGCTAAGATAGTGTGTCTAGGTATTTCAACTTTTCTCATAACGTATTATTAATAATTATTAATTTAATTTAAATTATATTCAATAAATAAAGCAAAAAAAGACCCTAGGACAAGCCTAAGGTCATTTGAATCATCAGTTAAGATAATTATTTTAAGATGTCGGTAACGGTACCGGAACCAACTGTTCTACCACCTTCACGGATGGAGAATTTGGTACCTTTTTCGATTGCGACTGGGTGAATAAGTTCAACAGTAAGTTCAACGTTATCACCTGGCATAACCATTTCAACACCAGCTGGAAGGGTGATGACACCAGTAATATCAGTTGTGTGGAAATAGAATTGTGGACG
>CAMOYS010000028.1 GCA_946630435.1 uncultured Caryophanales bacterium
AAATAATAAGATATTGTCGTAGAAGAGAGGAACTACTATGACTACAGGTGAAAAATTACAAAACCTAAGAAAAGAAAATAATTATACGCAAGAAGAACTCGCGGATATTTTGGGTGTATCTAGACAAAGATAAATGATAAGAAGATTAAAAATTACTAAAAGAATGATGAACGATTGAACGATTAGGTAGCGTAATGCTATCTTTTCTTTTTCTAACTAAAAAGCACAAGAACTAGCTCCTTTAGGAATATTTTTCCCAAAAGTGTCAGTTCCTATGCTTTTATCTTAATTTAAAAAATCAATGTTATTTCCGTAGTCAGAAATATCTTTAGTGTTAAAGATGTGTCCAGTAATCTCTTTCCCTGTTGATGAAAAAGAAACGTTTTGAGCATAGTTTTCTTCTAAGTTAGTATAAGTGCTTGTTAGCACATCTTCATAAAGTTTAAAGTCCTTAAATGTGACATTTTTAACGTAATGAGGATCTTTCGAATAGCCGCTACGAGGATCGATACATCCAGATATATTAATTTTAGGTTTAATAATGCCATCAATAACTTTGATATTATTTAGTTCAACTGTATCCACTGAACCTAGTCCAGTAACTTTATGTTGATCTGACCAAGTAGAGCTATATAAGACAGTAAGTTCCACTAAAGTAGTGGTGCCATCACCATGTCCCATCGCTGCGTCTTCAACTGTGATATTTTTAAATGTAACATTCTTAATATTTGCGTTATTTCCATTATGAATGGAAAAGACAGGCTTATGGAAATTATGGATAACGGTGATATTTTGGAAAGTAATCGTATCCATTATTTCGCCAACACATTCAAAACCAACTTCCATTGATTGAGCTAAATCAGTCCATAAAATACAGTTATCAAAAGTGATATTTCGGGTGGTGCCTTCAATACTTCGGTTATCCCAACGAGGATAGTTTTTAACCACTAATGAATCATCCCAACTTCTAATAAATGAATTAGAAACATTGACATTTTGACATGATTGAATTGATATTCCATCTCCATTTGATCTAGAAGATATGACTTTACAGTTATTGATTGTGAGTCCGTTATTAAAATACATATTGAAGCACCAACCAGCAGGATCAATTACCCCAAAATCTTTTAATGTGATATTTGAACAATAATTAAATTCAATAGGCACTAAAACCTTGTTAGTGGTGGCGCTTCTTTCAAATACTGAACCATCAATATAACCAGGTCCCACTATCTCAATGTTACTAGTGTTATTAGAAATAAATTTAGCTTCAATAAAAGCGTCTGCTTCAATATAAACCTTCTGTCCGCTTGAAAGATAGATTTGGTTATTTGAGTTAATTCTAGAGTCGTTATTTTTATTATGAACGCCCTTTTTAAAGACAATGGCATCGCTAAATGGATTTGTGTAGCTAGCCATCTCATTAACGAAAAGATGAATCACTCTATCATTCGTAAATTCAATCGTGTATTGTCCAGTGCTAGTGATAGTAAAAGTAACCACTCTACGATTAAAATCGTAGTCATAATTAATTCCTTTTGAAATTGGACTTATTTTAAGATGTCTTAAAGTATTGAAATTAAGTTGAACTTTGATCTCAACTTTTCCTTCTAAACCAATGGAAGTAACTCCATTATTCATCCTATTAGGAGCGTCTGGATTCCAGGAATGAGAATAATTAGTTTTAACATTATAAATTGGAACGCTTTTATCTCCGATATACATTCTCGCCCACTTAAGTTGTTCTTTTTCCTTAACAGACTCAGAAATAAAAACTTTATTTCTTTTTCTAGTGTCACTTGTATCTTCTTTATAAGAAAAGTAGTCATCCTCTAAGATATAAAATCCATCTTCATCTTTTTCATACGTTTCTGATATTGTTTCCTCACTAATAGAAGTATCAGTAGAAGTAACACTTGTATCTTCTTTTATACTTGAAGAAAAGGAAGTAGGGGAGGGGTTAACGCATGAAGAAAGAATAAAGGTAGATAAAACTAATAGAGATCTAACTACTTTTTTATTCTTCATAATATCGTGTTATGTTTATCTTTATCAAAGAAGCAGACATTATCTAAGTTAAAGGAAATATCAACTTCTTCTCCAACAGTAAATGATTTGATTCCTTCAACCGAAGCGATAAGTTCGTTATCAAGTCCATGAACTGAACCATAAATAATTGTATTATCACCTAGTTTTTCAAATAAATTAACTTTAGCCTTAAAACCTTGTTCTTTAAACGCTAAATCACCTTTAATTGAAATAGCTTTTGGTCTAATTCCCATAATAAGTGGAGTATCAAGATATTCTTCATTAAATGTTTTCATTCTAGCTAAAGGAATCTCAACTCCTTCACTAGAATTTAAGAATTTAGCGAAATATTTCTTGTTTACTTTACTAATAACTGCGTCAATAAAGTTCATCTGTGGGGTGCCAATAAATCCCGCGACAAACATATTAGTAGGATTTAAATAAAGTTCATCTGGGCTTGCTACTTGTTGAATTACTCCGTCTTTCATAACAACAATCTTCGTACCCATTGTCATCGCTTCAACTTGGTCATGAGTAACATAGATAAAAACAGTTTTAAGTTCATTATGTAATCTAGTGATTTCAGTTCTCATCTGGGCTCTCATCTTCGCGTCCAAATTAGATAAAGGTTCATCGAGTAAAAATACTTCTGGATTACGAACAATCGCTCTTCCTAAAGCCACTCTTTGTCTTTGACCACCTGAAAGGTTAGCAGGCTTACGGTCTAAATATGGAGTAAGATTAATCTTACTCGCTGCTTCTTCCACTAAAGAATTAATGTGTTCTTTTCTTTCTTTACGATATTTAAAATCAAAGAAATGACGAAGAGGAATTTTAGCCTGTGAAAGGGGAAAAGCGATATTTTTTCTTACCGTTAAATGAGGATAAAGCGCGTAGTTTTGGAAGACCATCGCCGTGTTACGATCTTTTGGATCAAGGTAGTTTAGAAGTTTACCATCCATATAAATTTCGCCTTCGGTAATTTCTTCTAAGCCGGCAATCATTCTTAAGACGGTTGATTTACCGCATCCAGAAGGACCAACAAAGACAACGAATTCGCCATCATCAATTGTTAAATTAAAATCGTTAACCGCGCGGACATTACCTTGATTATAGACTTTACCAACATGTTCAATGTCAATTTTATGGGATACTTTTTTATTCGCATCTTCAATAACTTTAAATAAATCGAGGAGACTATTTATCGGATAATCAGTCTTTTCATATTTAGAAGCATCACTGATACCTGCCGCTAAAAAGTTACCGGCTTTAGCCGCGTCAATCCCAGCTTTTGCATCTTCTATAACGATACATTCTTGACTTGTGTAACCTAATCCTTTTTGAGCGAGTAAAAAGACTTCTGGATCAGGTTTAGAATTATTAATCATCGTGCCATCGATAATGATATCGAAAGCGTTAGTGATATCGAGTCTTTCTAATATATATTTTGTGTTTTTACTAGATGAAGCAATTGCTAAATGGTAGCCATCTTCATATAGTTTTTTTATTGCTTGTTTAACATCTTTAGGTAAATCTTTCGGGGATAAATTAGAGAGTAAAGAACGATAGATATTATTCTTTTCTTCCGCTAAAGCTTGCTTTTCTTCATCAGTGTAAATCTTATTCGCCTTCTCTAAAATAATATCTAAAGAAGCCATACGGGAGACACCACGTAAACGATTATTGATTTCTTCATCAAAATAAATGCCTTCTTTATCTGCAATAGCTTTCCAGGCTTCATAATGATATTTATCCGTGGAGATAATGACTCCATCTAAATCAAATATAATTCCTTTAATCATTTTCTTTTACCTCCCTTACTGTATAAGAGTTACCTTTTTTAACATCTACTAAGTATTGTTTATTCTTATATATGAATTTAGCCTTTATTCCTTCTATAGAAGGAGGTAGGTTTGGTTTAACACTAAATCCATCTTTATTAATCCATAAACCAACAAAACCAAGAAGGACGGAGAGATAAGCTCCCGCGTTAGAAGCAGGGTGCGTTCCTCCAATATAAATTCCTCCCGCATACATCTTTTGATCAGTGCCTAAATCTATTCCACTTGATTTTCTAAATAAGTTATAAGCGTCTTCAAGTTTATTAAGTTTTGAGGCCGCTAAAGAATAGATTGAAGCACTTAAAGAAGAACCATGTTCGGTATACGGATAATAAAATTCATAATTCTTTCTTAAGATATCTAAATCATAAGAGTGTTCTAAAAAGATTAATAAGGATAAAACATCAGCTTGCTTAATGACTCTAGTTTTACCTGCAACACCATTTTCTCCACCCATATAATCTTTTTCATTATTCTTACGAGCTTTAACTTCGTTAAGAGTGACATCTTCTAACTTAAAATAACCATCAAATTGCTCGATTAATCCCTCTTTATTAGGTTCCACAATATAAAGTTTAGCTAAGATATCATTTAAATCTTCTTTACTTAAGGTTCTATCTTTAACAGTAAAGATGAAGTCATCATAATAGCTAATCGCGCCTTCTAAAACATTCTTAAATAATAGATTAGTGTAGGCATTATCATTCACTCTTTCATGATATTCATCAGGACCCATTACATCATTTAAATGGTATCTATCTTTCTTAGTTAGATATGAATCATAGAATTTAATTACTTCATAAATTACTTCATATCCACCTTCATAAAGTATGGATTTATCATTTGTTAAACATACATAACGCATAATCGCTAAAGCAATATCACCGGAAATATGGATTTGTTTATCCGCGAAATAAGTTCTAATCGGTTTATTAGTGATTGGATCAGTGACATTATAATCAGAACATTGTTCACGTCCATCATCTTGACTTTCCCAAGCGTAAAAGGCCCCTTTATAACCATATTTTTCTGCTTTTTGTTTCGCTCCTTTAAGTGTTTTAATACGATACACTAAAGTGTTACGAGCGAAACTTGGATTTGTGAAAGCGTAAAACGGCATCATAAACATTTCGGTATCCCAAAATATCGCGCCTTTATATGTTTCTCCGCTTAAACCTCTCGCCGGGACAGAATGATAGGAAGTATTATCTTCTAAAATTAAAAGATGATAAATACTATATTGAAGTTCAAAGTTAGCCTCTTTATCTCCAATTATTTCAATATAAGCGTTATCCCAAAGCTTATTAAACGCTTTAATGTGTCTTTCAATTAACTTATCAAAGCCATCATTTATATGTTCTTTCTCTTTAATTTCATGGATGATATCAATTTGAATGGTCTCATCTTTATGAATAAGAGAGTTTATTTCATAACCAAAGATATCGTTAACTAAGTTAGTAGTCTTAAGAGCCTTATTTGAATTAATTTTCGTATAGGATCTCACTTCTTTTCCTTCGTTAGTGATTCCTTTAAAGATAATTAATCCATCCTCATATTTAGTGGCTTTTTCTTTAAAATGTGGACCATTTATTTCATAAATATCTAAATCTAATCCCACATTAATATGGAGTTCTCTTTCTTTAAGACCTTTAATTAAGTATCTAGTTCCTAAGATGTTTTTATCTTTAGAAGAAACAAATCTAGTGGAACTAATTTTTATATCTTCGTAAATTGTTTCTCTAGTAAAGACTCCATCAGTTATATCTAAACTAACTTCATGTTTGACTGGTTCACTCTCTAAAAGAGAATAAACTTTATTATTACCATTAACTAAGACATAGAAAGGATTTGGAAGATTAACTGATTCTCTCCATTTATCTTCATATTTATCGTATAAACCAAGGACATTTAAGGAAGTCATCTCTTTCTTACGATATTCTTCTAAAGTGCCGCGATAGCCATATCGTCCGTTTGCAAGTAAAAACATATTTCCATAGGAAACGATATTTTCTTTCTTAAATCCCTTCTTAACTAGTTTCATAATCTTTTAATCTTCGTGTTATTTCTAACTTTCTCAAGTTTGTTATAAATCATTAAGTTAATCTCTTTATTTTCTTCTAAAGTAAAGCTAACTTCTTCTTTAGAAACATTAATCTTAACTTTAGTGTCATTAATTAATAAGTTAACTTCATAAGATTCCCATTTCTTTGGAAGTTTAGGAGAAAGAGAAATAACTTCTTTATCACTTCTAAGTCCTAAAAAACCATAGACAATATTCATCCACGCCGCAGCGATAGAAGTCATATGTAAACCTTCACATGTATTACGGTTATAATCATCTAAATCTAGTCTAGTAGCAAAATCAAAGAACTTATCCGCTTCATCTTCATAACCTAGTTCACTCGCAAAGATAGAGTGGATAGAAGGGGATAAAGATGATTCATGTAAACATTTAGGTTCATAAAAGTCATAATTAGCTTTCTTTGTAGCTAAATCAAATTCAGACATATATAGGAACATAAACATTAAGACATCTGGTTGCTTAATTAAATCGTTCCTATAGATACGGTCATAGGTCCAATGCGAATAAAGTGGGAAATCCGTAACTGGAATCGAATTAACATCAATATGAGGAAGCTTATAAAAACCATCATGCTGTTCATATAGAAGTGTCTTAGGATCATAAAGAATTAACATCTTATCTGATGCTTCTTTCATCCTTTTTAATAGTTCATCAGTGTAACCACATTTATGAAGTAATTCCTTAGTCTCATATTTCTTATCTTTAAGTAAGCTAAAAAGATAATTAAACATCTTCTTCGCCATAAAGTTCGTGTAGGTATTATGGTTAACCATAAGTTCAAATTCATCTGGTCCCATAACTCCATAATAACCAAAGTGCTTGTTATCACTAGAGTATTGTCCACGAGAAAGTAAGAACTTACATATCTCTAACATCATTTCTAAACCATAATCCTGCATGAATTTATCATCATGATAGATATTCATATAGTGATAGATTGCGTAACCCACCGCGGTGGTTGGTTGAAACTGCGTTGAAGCGTGCTGCCATAAATTACAAGCTTCTTCTCCGTTACGGGTAGCGATTGGGTAACATGCCCCTTCACAGTCGAGTTCTTTCGCTCTAGCTAATGCTTGAGGGAGAGTGTTATATCTAAAAAGTAATAGATCTTTCGCTGCTTTCTTATTGGAGAATAGATAATAAGGTAAACAATAAGTTTCACTATCCCAGAAGGCGTGCCCGCTATAGGCTTCTCCAGTTAAACCTTTCGCTCCAATATTATTATCAGATGAATAACCATGATAAGTTTGTTCTAGTTCAAATAAACAATATCTTATTCCTTGTTGATCGATATCATTTCCAACAATTTTAATATCACTCTTTTCGAAGGCTTTTTTAAAGTAGAGGGTATTTGATTCAATAACTTTATTAAATCCTTCTAAATAGGCTTTTTTAACGCTTTTACGGGAGCTATCAATTAATTTATCAATGTGTTCATCGCTCTTTTTATCAATAAAGATAGATACGTAACGAGTAACTACGCTTTCTTCGCCCGCTTTTAAATTTAAATAATAATGAACACTAATCTCTTTTTCTTTAGAGACATAAGAATGTTCATTCTCATTTGAATCTATAATCATTGTCGCGGCTAAACTTTGATGAGTGGTAGGAGTTTTAACACTTAAACCATATTCGTTTTTGCCCTTTTTATAAGTGCTATCTTTATCCCAATAACAATGATCTCTCCAATGAAGAACATTAGAATCTAAATACATCACTAAATGGAGTTTAACGTCTTTATCCGCTTTAAAAGTAATTCTTTGATAGGCGTTTTCACAAGTTACCATATCTAAGATTCTTTCAAACTTAATACTTATAACTGAGTCTTTAATATACCAATTAAAAGAACGGGTTAATAAACCATTTCTCATATCTAGTTCACGGATAAAATCAGATATTTTTGAATTAGCTAAATCTAAGATTTCGCCATCTACGCTTATCTTACATTTAAGGAAATTGACGCTATTGATGGTGAAGTGCGATCTTTTAACGATTCCTTTATAAGCGCTAGGGGTGTCTTTTAAAGAATATTCAATAATCCCGTTAAAATAAGTTCCAATTAAAGTTGGTAGAGTGGTGCCTTCTTCTAAAAAGCCTCTAACCCCCATATATTCATTCGCTAAAGAAAAGATTGATTCACTCACTTCGTTTCTTTCTTTATGAAATCCTTTTTCAATAATTTTATATGGATCAACTTCTAAATACTTTTGCGATACTTTCACCATAAAATTACTCCTTCATTCCGCTATTAACGGATGTATTCATAATTTGTTTTTGGAAGATGATAAAGATAATCACCTGTGGAATGATTGATAAAACAAGTAATTGTAAGATATGAGGGGCAACATCTTTATCGCTTGAGAAGTTAAAGATGGCGACCATTAAAGTCCAGTTCTCACTCTTAAGATTACCAATTACCATATATGGTAAAAGATAATCACTATATGCCGCGGTCATCGCAAAGATGGCGACAACCCCAATAATTGGTCTAGCTAATGGAAGAATAACTTTAATAAAGATTCTAAAGTTAGATAAACCATCCATTCTCGCCGCTTCAATTAAAGATTTAGGCATCTTTTCGAAGTAGTTTTTAAAGAGTAAATAGTAATAAGCGTTCGCTCCAAAGACAAACCAAAGAGGAATATAAGTTCCAAGTAAATGAAGATTATCAATGGCTTTAACAAGTGGATAGATTGCTAACGCACTTGGAATCATATAAGCAAGTAAAACTAAGGTATGAACTACTTTATAGCCGTATGGTTTTAAAATAGCGATAACATAGGCTAATAAGGAATTAAAGACCACGCCACAAATAACCGCACCGATAACAACCACAAAAGTATTTAAGAATACATCAGTAAGTCCGCATTTCTCCCAAATCTCAATAAACTGGGTAAAGTTCCATTCTTTTGGGAATAAAGTATAGTTAACAGAATTAATCTCATTAGGAGCCTTAAACGAAGACACAAATAACCAGAAGATTGGAAGTAAAGCGATTAAAACAAAGATGATTAGTAAGGCAATTAAAGCCCAGTAAGAAAAGACATTCCTTCTCTTTTTATAGTCACTAAAATTAAGTAAACCATTTTGTTTAGAGTGGAGCCCACGAGTGGATTTAACTAAGTTTTTCCTTACTAGTCTCATAACTTACCCTCACTTTTGGCTTCCGCTCTTTTTTCGAAATAACGGGTAAGTCCGAAATATAAAAGAGTAAAGGCTAAGATAATAAGCGCTAAAACAACACTAGTCGCCGCACTCTTCGAATATTGTAATCTTTCAAAACTATCTTTCTTAACAAAAGCAAAACTATAAGAAAGAAGCATTAAAGAAATCGCATTATTATTATCGACTCCAGCGATAACCATCGGTTCATAGAAAACCTGGAAGACCGCGATTACTTGTAAAATTAAAAGCATAAAGATCGTGGTCTTCATCATTGGAATAGTAAGTTTAGTAAATCTTTGAGTAGGGGAGGCTCCATCAATACGGGCGGCTTCATAAATCGCATCATCAATTTGTTGGAAGTTAGATAGATATATTAAAGCGGTACCTCCTGCTCCTCTCCAAGTCATCGCAAAGACAATAACTGGAATTAAAATATGGTAGTCTTTAGTCCATTCCACTCCATCTTTCATTCCAAACCATCTTATTAAGATGACGTTAATTACATCCCAGGAATTATCCCCAAACATTGATTTAAAGAGGAAGACAACTGCCATCCCACTAATCATGCATGGAAGATAAATGGCGATTCTAAAGAAACCTTTCGCATGGAAGGCTTCAGAAAGAATAAAACCTAAAATAAGTGGTACTAAAAAGCCAATAATTAATGACCAGAAGATATATAGGAAAGTATTCCTTAAAGCGTCTAAGAAATCTTGATCTTGGAAAATAGCGATATAGTTATTAAAACCGACAAATGTTTCAAATTTCTCATTATTAAAGAAACTTAATACGACATTGAAACTAATTGGATACCAGACGAAAAAGACGAATAAAAGAAGCGGTAGGGCCATAATTAGCCACGCAAAAATATTCGTTCTAATCTTTTGCTTTAATATGTCTAAGCGATGGCTTTTCCTTTTAAGTTTCATGTTAGTTTAAATTTATTAATTTAATTCATCTAAGATCTTTTGTAATTTGGAGTTAGCAGTGCTAAGTAAAGATTTAGGATTAGCGCTCTCCGGATTTTGGAATAAAGATTGAATCGCATCATCTAAGATTTCATACATCTTTTGGGTGGCGATTGGTTCTTCACTATGTTTATATTCGTTAATCGTATCGAAGAATGGAGAATAATATTTCATATCAACCGAAACATATTCTTCTTCAAGTTCTTTCGCTACCTTTAAATAATCCTCATTCTTCCAAGGCATAATTTTTGGTAAGATTGGTTGATTCTTATTTAAAGCGACTTGATAACCTTTTCTAATCGCATCGATATTTGTCTTATTTGTGGTAGGACTTCTTCCGATATAATCGAAGAATTTTAAGATGCCACGGACTTGTTCATCACTTGTTTCACTATCAAAGACAAATGGTGTTCCACCATAAAGGGAATAATGGTGAGTGTCATCTCCCGTTGGCATTGGTACAAAAGCTAAATCAGACATATCCACAAAACCAGTGGTCTTCGCTAAATGAAGAATATCGCTACCAACAATAGCCATACCAACTTTAGATCCAATCGCACTTGGCCAGTCATCATAGGCAATTGAAATACCACGGTAGACTAAGTCTTTTTCTTTCATTTCCTTTAACCAAGTAAAAGCATTAATAGCTTCATTAGAATCTAAATTAGCTTTCCATTTGTTGTTTTCTTTAACTTCTAATGTTGCGCCGAAGTTCCACGCCATATTGGAGAACTGCCATCCGCCGTTTTTATTCGAAGTACAAATAAACATTCCTTTAGCTTCAGTTTCATCAGCAATTGTTTCACTTACTCTAAGTAAATCATCAAATGTAGTAGGGTAGGCTGGAGAACCATCATCATTATATAAAACGTATTTCCCATCTTTTTCGGGAAGTAAACCTAAGTCTCCAAGTGTTTTAGTGTTTATAAGTAAACCTAAACCATAACCATCACGAGGAACACCGTATATCTTATTATCAAAAGTTAAGGTGGCTTTCATCTCGTCATCAATCTTATCAGTCCAACCAAACTCATTAAGAATAGAAGTGATATCTCTAATATATCCAGAGTTCTTTAAACCTTCAGGTTCAGTAAACCAAGTTTGATAAACATGAGGTAAAGTATGAGTCTCATGCTTTGGACCAATTGTTTCCTTGGAATAAATATAAGGACTTCCAATGATTTCATATTGAGGATTATCTTCTTCAAATTTATTTTTCCACTCAGTATACATTCCGACATCAGTTTTATCGGAGCTTTGTGGCCAGAAACCAATCTTCAATTGAATCTTATCGCTACTACCGGTACTATCTCCACCAAAAAAGCGGCAACCAGTAAGAGTAAAGACAGTAGTTAAGGCTAAACATAAGACTACTTTTGTTCGACTATTTTTCATAAATTTGGATCTCCTTATTAAGTTAAATAGGGAGAGGGAAATCCCTCCCCCTATAAGTATGTTAGATATTAGTTAGACATAGCGGCTAAGATAAAGCCAATAGTGTTAACATCATATTCTAATGAAACACTAACATTGACGTTACCTATAGAACCTTCGAATCCACCTAAATGGAAGTGAATAACCTTATCAGTTAAACCAGTCTTTTCTAAATCGATAACTAGTCTAATACCTTCAGAAGTAACTGCGGTTTCATCACTAATTGGTTCACCGTCTAAGCCTAAAAGCTTACCATCTTTGAACCAGAATTCACCGGCTTCAGAAGCGAAACGTAAACTATGTAAGTTAACGCCAGTATCTTCACTCTTAATGTTTAAGACGATTGTTTTAGCGCCGTAGTTATGGATTTCGCCACCATAATTGTAGTTAGCTAAATTGAAGTCTTTCTCAATAGAAGTGACTTCTTGGACTTCAGGAATGAGATCGAT
>CAMOYS010000029.1 GCA_946630435.1 uncultured Caryophanales bacterium
CTGTGCCCCTACACCGAGTGAAAGTCACAGCGGTTCAGAAGAAAACATTATTACTGTAACCGACTTACAAAATCGAGAAATCACTATTGATAAGACTAAAGTTGATCGCCCTATTTGTTTAGGTGCGGGTGCTTTAAGAATGTTTTCTTATGTTGGAGACGTTAATAAACTCGTTGGCGTTGAAGATATTGATAAAGCTCCTTTTGGTGTTGGTACTGCCTTAAGGCCTTATTATCATGTCAATAAAGATATCTTTAAAAATCTTCCATCAATTGGGGTTGGTGGGCCAAAGAATCAAGCTCCTGAGAAAGAAAAGATTATCAGCGCTCGTCCAAACATTATTATTTCAATCTATAGTAATCAAGAAGTTAACACTCAACTTCAAAAAGATTTAAATATTCCAGTTGTCGCCGTTTCTCATTCAGATAATGCGGTTTTTGGAGAAGAATTTGCTAAATCTATTACCTTATTAGGAAAAATATTTAACAAAGAAGAAAGAGCAACTGAACTAAATAACTATGTTAAAGCCCAAAAAGATGAACTAGATAAATTAGAAATGAATAACGATAAAAACTATGTTGGTTGTATTGGAAACTGGGGATCAACTAATTTATTAGGATCTAGTGTCCACTACCCTGTTTTAGATTTCGCTAAAACTAAAAACATTGTTGATGATATGGCTGAATTTATTCACGCTAAAGCACAAGTTACATTAGAAAAAGAAAAACTAGTAGCAGCTCAACCTGATCGAATCTTTTTAGATGGAGCTGGTTTAAGTGGTTTTTTAGCAGATTATAAAAATGATTCTGAAACATATGACACGATGAACGCGATTAAAAATGGAGAAACATATATCCTTCTTCCATATAACGCGTATTATACAAACCTTGAAATTCAAATCATTTCCACTTATTATGTTGCAAGTGTCACTCATCCAACTAACTTTGTTGATTTTGATATTAAAGCCAAAGCTAACGAAGTTACTAAGAAATTCTTAGGAAAAGAAATCTATGATGAGATGAAAGAATATAGCACCGCCTATGGTGGTTATAGAAAAGTTAATATTAAGGATTTAATCAGTGAATAAAATTAAAGAATATTTTGATCAAATCGCACCTCAATACGTTCATGAAGATAATGAAAGAATTGATGAACTTTTAAAATCGCTTAATTTAAAGAAAAACTCCCGTATTTTAGATTTAGGAGCAGGAAGAGGAATCATCTCTAACAAACTACAGGTTTTATATGATGCTGATGTTACTGCTTTAGATTTATCTGAAAAGATGATTGAGTTTGCTAAAGAGAATACAAATAATCCAAGAGTTGATTTTATTAATGAAGATTATTACGAATTTAATGCAGAACCATTTGATGCGATTGTCTGTTTTGATGCTTATCCTCATTTCTTAAACGTGGGACAATTTGTCTCAAAGAGTGGACTTCTTGTAAGAAAAAATGGAATTTTAGCGATTATTCACGATTGTCCAAGAGAAGAATTAAACACTCATCATAAGCAGCATGCAATGAGTGTTTCTCGCCAATTAAAACCAGTTGAGGAAGAAGTAAAACCTTTTTTAGAATTATTTGAAATTGTTTCTTTATTAGAAAACGATAAAATAATTAAGATGATTCTAAGAAGGAAATAAATATGGACAAAATTAAAATCGTTGAAGTCAAAGAAGATATCTTATTAAGAAACTCTACTATTGGAAACGAACTTAGAGAGGAACTTAAAAAGCAAGGTATCTTTTTACTTAATGTCATGTCTTCTCCAGGAAGCGGAAAAACAACCCTTTTAGTTAATTTAATTAATAAACTTAAAGACAAATATAATATTGGTGTCATTGAAGCAGATCTTGATAGCGATGTTGATGCCTACACTATTAAAGAAAAGACAGGCGTGCGCGTTATGCAAATGCATACAGGTGGCGCGTGTCATTTAACCGCTCAAATGGTTAGAGATGCCATTAACGAATTTGATTTAAAGAACCTAGATTTAGTCATCTTAGAAAATGTTGGAAACTTAGTCTGCCCTGCCGAATTCGATACAGGAAGTCACGCCAATATGGTTTTACTATCTGTCCCTGAAGGTGATGATAAGCCACTTAAGTATCCATTAATGTTTGAAGTAGCCTCTTTCGTCGTTATTACTAAAAAAGATGTTGCTCCAGTCTTTGATTTTGATTTTGATAGAGTTAAAGACAACATTCATCTCCGCAACAAAAAAGCAGAAGTTTTTATAACCTCTGCTTTAAATGATGATAATGTTAATGAAGTTGCTAATCACTTAACTAAGTTATTAGATAACTTCTAAGTCTTTAATAATAACTTTGTCTCCTACGACAAGATAGGTATCTTTACTACCACAGAACGGACAAATGCGTCCATGTTCAACGGTCTTATAAGTCTCTTTGCAAGTACGGCAATATGTAATACCTTCGATCACAATGATTTCAAGTTTACATTCCTGCATGAACTTGCTTTTTTTAATAGCCCAGTCGAAGCATTCGCGGAAATAATCTAATTCGATTCCAGATACTTGACCCACTTCTAAAGTGAGCTTACATACCTTTTGAACCTTATTAGCTTCCGCGACTTCTTCGGCTTGTTTAATGACGTGGAAGACAATTCCTAACTCATGCATTTACACTATTGCCTGTAAATTTGTTAGGGTCTTTACGATGAGCTCTCTTAAACGCTTTGCGTTTAGCTCTCATCATCTTGGCTTCTTTACTACCAGAGTATCCGATAATCTTGAAGGCACGTTTTAAGGCGTAAGCAGCTAAACCAGTAACTTTCTTTTCTGCTACTCTCATATTAGTGCATTCTGGATGATCTCTTACTAAGTGGATAGCATCGAATTCACAACGAGTTGTACATAAACCACAACCGATACACTTATGTGGGTCAACAACAGAGGCACCACAAGATAAGCAGCGGCCTGTTTCGACTTTAACTTGTTCTTCGGTTAAGGTCTTATGAGCATCCTTGAAGGAGTTCTTATAATCAATGGATTCATCCATTCCTGGTTCTACTCTACCAGCGGTATCGTAGGATGGATAGGATAAGTCTTCTTTATTGAGTGGTGTGAAGTGTCTTCTATCTCTACCAACTGTCATAGAAGCGCGTGGTCTAACATATCTATGTAAGGATTCAGCAGCTTCGTGACCTTGAGCGATAGCATCGATAACGAATCTTGGACCAGTGAAGACATCACCACCAACGAAGATATCTGGATCAGCGGTTTGATAAGTGAACTTATCAGCAATTGGATAGTTACCACGATAGAAGGTAACACCAGTATCTTTAAGTAAGTCACCCCAAACGATGGCTTGACCAACAGCGAAGATTAATTTATCAGCTTTAACTTCAATGGTATCGTTTTCGTCATAAAGTGGAGAGAATTTACCTTCTTCATCTAAGACACGAGTACAACGTTTGAAGACAACGGCACAAACTTCGCCTTTTTCATTAACTTTAATTTCTTTTGGACCATAGGAGTTATTGACGATAACATCTTCTTCAAGAGCTTCTTTAACTTCTAAGTTTGTAGCTGGCATATGATCTCTATCTTCTAAGCAGAACATATTGACACTCTTAGCGCCAAGTCTATGAGCGGTTCTAGCACAGTCGATAGCAACGTTACCACCACCAACGACAACGACGTCACCATTAAATTTATTATCTGGATGAGATAAAGCTTCTTTTAAGTAAGAAACAGCAATATCAGTACCTTTAGCGTTTTCGTTTTCTAAGCCAACTCTACGGCCACCTTGGCAACCAATAGCGATATAGAAAGCTTTATAGCCTTGTTCTTTAAGTTCTTTGATTGTAATATCTTTACCAACTTCGACACCGCACTTGATTTCAGCGCCGAGTTCTTTAATAACTTCGATTTCAGCATCGATAACTTCTTTTTCAAGTTTATAAGCTGGGATACCATAACGTAACATACCACCAGGTTTTTCATTCTTTTCAAAGACAGTTACTTTATAACCCATAACACCTAAATAATAGGCAGCGGTTAAACCGGCTGGACCAGCACCGATAATGGCAATCTTTTCTTCCCATTCATCATTAACTAATGATTGAACTAATTTTTCTGGAACGAAGCGATCTTTAGAACTTAAATCTAAATCAGCGACGAATTTCTTGACTTCGTCAATTGATACTGGAGCATCAATTTGACCTCTAGTACAAGCATCTTCGCAGCGTTTATTACAAACACGACCACAAACGGCAGGGAATGGGTTTTCAGTCTTAATCATCTTAAGAGCTTCTTTATACTTACCATCATGAGCAAGTTTTAAGTAAGCTTGAACTGGAACGTGAGCTGGACAGGCAGCTTTACATGGAGCACTACCAGTTGCATAAGTGTTAGACATTCTAGCAGTATCACGGTAGTTTTCATCCCAAGCATATTTACCCCAGTGAATCTTATCTGGAAGAGGTGCTTGTGGATATTCAACCATGGTACCATCTTTCTTACATAATTTTTGACCAAGTTTGACAGCGCCGGCTGGACAAACTTCAACGCACTTACCACAAGCAACACACTTATAAGCTGTTACGTTAGCGGTAAAGGATGAACGAGAAAGATATGGGGTGTTGAATAATAAGGATGTACGTAAAGCGTTACAAATCTTAACGTTACAGTTACAAATATCAAAGATATGTTCAGAACCATCGATATTGGTAATCTGGTGAACATAGCCATGTCTTTCGGATTCTTTAAAGATTTCTAAAGCGCGTTCTTTTGTAATATAGTGAGCACGTTTTGTTTCGACAGTGTAGTCTGCCATATCACCGAGTTGGACACACCAATCGTTAACATCATCAGTACAACCTTCTTCAGTATATGGTCTAGAAGCACGACAAGAACAAATACCAGCAGAGATATGTCCTTCGTATTTTTGTAACCAATAAGAGATATGTTCTAAGTCAACAGAAGTCTTATCAGCTTCAATGGCTTTTTCGACTGGGATAACGTGCATACCAACACCGTCACCGCCAGGAGGAATCATTGAGGTAATGCCCGCAAGTGGAACAAATGTCATTCTTTCAAAGAATGTAGCGACTGTAGGATTCTTAGCGATACGATCTACTGAAGAGTTGAATAATTCAGCAGAACCTGGAACGAAGAATGAAATACGGTAGCGTTTGATTTTTGGTTTATCTTCAAGTGGATGATTATGATCATAATTATCGCCATAGTCATATTCGATAATACCAATGTAGGACATTTCATCGAGCAACTTTTGAAGTTCAATAGCTTCATAGTTCTTGTTCATCTTTAGAAGTTCTTCGAATGTGTAGAACTTTCTAAGTTTCATTTTGTTTAAAACATCAACCATTTCACCGGTTAACATTTCTTTTAAACCCCAGTATTCTGGGTCAGTTGATTTAACCCCGAATAATTTATGAGGGACAATATCGGTAATCTTCTTACCTAATTTTAAGTACCTCTTATCAGGATTCTTTTCGCCTTGGTATTTAGGCGTAATCAATTTACTTTGTTCAGGCATCTATTTTTCCTCCCTAAATTCCTGAATACTTTTTATAAAGTAATCCACTAATTTGTCACTTCCTTCACCAGTTTTAGCCGAGATTGGAATGATGGTTGCATTCTCATTTCTCATTCTGATGTTTTCCTTACATTTCTCCAATGAGAAAGTAAAGTATGGAAGAGTATCCATTTTATTAATTATCACAAGATTACACTTCTGATAAATTAGTGGATACTTCAAAGGCTTATCATCGCCCTCTGGCACTGAAAGAATGGTGATATCGAGATGGGCACCCGCATCAAATTCAGCAGGGCAAACTAAGTTACCTACATTCTCAAGGAAGATTAAGTCTAAATCCTTATAGTCAATAGCCTTAAGTCCATCGAATGTCATCCCAGCGTCTAAGTGACACATTCCAGAGGTATGAAGTTGAATTGATTTAACACCAGTAACTTCACTAACCTTTAGCGCATCGATATCAGAATCAATGTCCGCTTCCATTACTCCTATACGATATTTATCTTTAAGGAGATTAATGAGGCGAACTAAGGTTGTTGTTTTTCCGCTTCCTGGGGAAGACATAACATTAACGAGGAAGACACCTTCTTCTTTAAGTTTTTTTCTTAATAAAGAAGCCTCTAAGTCGTTATCAGCGTATGCACTTCGATTAACAACAATCGTTCTTACATTCTTTTCCGCCATAATAAAATTTAACCAAATAAGTTGTTCGATTAAAAGTATTTATTTATAAATAAGTTATTTTGCTATAAAAAAAGGGCATTTTATCGCATTTTTTAATAAAATGACCCTTAGTTTTTTATATAAAATTGATTAGTCTGCTAAAGAACCCATTGGATCCCAAGGTTTAAGTTCAATAGGTTTTGCGTTATAAGCGTCGAGTTCTTCTTTAGTAAGGTATTTTTTATTAACAACAGCTTGGAAAGTATATCGATTAAACCAAGATTCCGAGATGATATAGTAACCGGCATTTGGTCCAACACTGCCCCAAGAGTTTTCGATTTTCCATTTTGTTGGTTTATCATTAACTAAATTAACACCGGTAATGCACATGGCGTGTGTCATTTGAGAAATAGCAAAATCGAGTGATTTACCTTTTTCACAATAATAATCTAACCCAAATAAAGATTTGAAATCGAAATAGGTATCATCCCAAGACGCTCTATCAACATCACGGTAAGCACCAACATCGCTACCGAACCAAACAATTTGTCCATCCTTAAGTTGGGCGATGATTAATTCTTTCATTCTTTCGATTGGAAGATTTAAGTGAGTGACTGCTTTTCCACCAGCAACGTTACCTAAATATTTAACAGTGTATGACTTCATAAATTCCTTATCATCAGTTGGTGCGTTAATGATAGAAACATAGTCATCGAGTTGAGTTCCTATATATTTTTCGAAGAATGATAATGGTGTAAATCCTTCAACTTTATTATATTTTTTATCCTTATCGGTATATTCAAAATCAAAGGTTTCTGGTGGCAAGCCATAGCAGGAAACAAGAGCTTTATAGAATTTGTCCATTAAGGCTTCTTTTTCTTTTAAAACTAATTCCATTCCACCTTTTTTAAGATATTCTCTAGCTGCAGGAGCAAACGCTCTCATTTCAGCATTAATTAAGGAGTTAATATATCTTGTGTTACTTGAAGTATAAGTTTCTGGATAGACATTCTTTGGACATAAGCCGTATTTCTTAACAATATTAACAAACATATCCCATTGTCCACCATCGCCGATGCCACTCTTTAAAATGTATTGAAGAGTTCTATCATCATAATCATCGTTAATAGTTTCAATGATAATTTCTAAAGCATAATTAAGCTTTTCAAGCTTATCATAGAATGCTAAATAAGATTGAGATAATTCAAAGTTTTCAAGATTTAATTCCTTAGCAATCATTTCTCTTAAGACGTTAGTTGCGGCAAAGATCCAGCATCTTCCAGAAGCCTTTTGGTTTGTAATAGGAAGAGTCTTAATATCAATAGAGAAATTGAAATCCATTTCTTTGGCGTTATCTTGGCTATAAGCAACACTATAGATATCAGTTTTACTTAAAGCGTGTCTTGCAATAGTTAAAGCTTTGTCTTCTTTAACTTCATTATATAATTCGTTTAAGTGTTCTTTTTTTATTGAGTTCATAAGTTGGCCTCACTTTCTAATCTTTACTATTTTATTATTTAATAAAGAAAATGCATTAAATATGATAAAAAAATTAGCCGTAACTGGCTAACTTTTTCCCAAATAGGTGAGTTCCTATATGTTTATTTATATTTTTGAACAATTTCGTTAGTGATTTGTTTTAAATCATCAAGATGCTTAATAATGTCCTTAGCTAAAGCAATTTGAGTCTTAGCACGAACTAAGTTATGGGTTGGATAATCAACACCAAAATA
The DNA here is from genome assembly GCA_946630435.1 of uncultured Caryophanales bacterium. GTDB lineage: Bacteria > Bacillota_I > Bacilli_A > RFN20 > CAG-826 > Fiminaster. The sequence continues at coordinate 7,922 of CAMOYS010000029.1, forward strand.
TTTATCACCATTAATGTAGTCACCAAGGAAACGAAGAGCTAGCTCTTCAGTAATAACCAAAATAGAATAAGGTAATAATTCAATTTCTTTAGCGTTAATAACGTCTTTCATCTTTGCAAAATAGCCATCAAGGTACGCTCTATAAATATCCAAATTGCAAACTAATTTAGATGTATCCATGGAGTCTTCGTTATCACCTGTAAAAAGTGATCTTAAAGCGTCACCAAAGTCGTATAAGAATGTACCAGTCATAACTGTGTCTAAGTCTAAAACACAGGAGACCTTATTGGTTTTTTTATCAAAAACAACATTATTAATCTTTGGATCGTTATGGGTAATTGATTTATTTATTTTGCCTTTTTCAAGAGCATCAACAAGTAAAGAATAATCGCTTTTTCTACTCATCAAGAATAAAACATCATCTTCACATAATGCCTTTCTCTTACATGGGTCTTTTTGAACGATACTTTTAAAAACTTCATAACGTTTAACGGTATTATGGAAATCCGGAATAACGTCACCGATTTGACTAATATCAATATCGGATAAATCAGAATGGAATTTTCCAAACCCTTTAGCCGCTTCAGTAACCATTTCTAAACTTGGCAACTTTTCATAGCAGACTGAATTATCGATATATTTATAGCCACGGAAATAATCATTTCCATATTTTGTATATAATTTTCCATCTTTGGTTTTAACGATCTCTAAAGTTTTACTACCTTTATTTAAAAGATGTGTAGTAACTAAATCAATGTTATGCATGAGCATATTAACATTGTTAAATACGTTATTATTAATGAATTGGAATATGTATGTTTCTTCAGTTGTTTTAACTAAAAATGTTTTATTAATATGGCCATTGCCATATTTATCAATGGAAACAATGTTTCCTTTGATGTTGAATTGTTTAATTAAATTTTCCATGGAGTCCCCTTTATTTAATCATTGGTAAAGATGCTGCAGCAATTGATTGTCCCACTCTTCTCATAGATTCACTTGGCATAGTTAAGTGGAAATGAGCGTACTCTGGGAAATCTTTCTTAAGTGTTTCTTTCGCGGTATTTAAAATGATATCTCCGCCTTTTCCTGAAGTAACTCTACCAAGTAAGATGACGTGTTTAATTTCATAGAATTCAGCATAATATGCTAAAGCATAAGCAAGATAAACACCGATAGTTTCAAAAATCTTTTTAGCGCGTTCATCGTCATTAGCCATTAAAGATTGAACATAAGAAAGCTTCTCAGCTAAAGTAAGTTTTGGATCAACTTCAATTCCAGCCCTATCAACAAGTTTAATAACAGCGTCTTGTGATAAATATTTACAGCCAACCCCGAAGTCTTTTGACCATTCGTCTACCATTGCGTTTCGATTAAAATCAACAGGAACGAAAGCAAGTTCACTAAACCATCCTGGAAGATTTCCATTATGATCAACATAGCCTCCTGCTTCGGATGTACCCATTGAAATACCGAGAACACAATTATCTTTTAAATCGACAGCTCCTGCTAAAGCAGTAACATCACCATCATTAGCGACAACATATGGGATTGGGTGCCCTAATTCTTTAGCTAATTTATTAACACAGTTTACGTAAGCATATTTAACAAGTTCGAAATCTTTCTTAGGAACTTTAATAAAGATAGAAGAAACCATTGGTCTATCTGTAACGATGACACCTGCTGTAGAAATACCAACTGCATCAACGTCTCCACCCAATCTTTCAACGCCGACTTTTAAAGCTTTATAAATATTTTCATAATGATAATTTATATCTTCGTTTAACTTAGGAAGCCAAACAATTTCTTCACTGGAAATAACTTCTCCGTTAATAACCGCAGAGACTTTAATGTCACTTCCACCAGCATCAAAGCCGATTCTTTTTCCATCTAAATGGCCACCTGCAGCTTCACTTGAAGGGACTTCTTGTGGGATATTTTCATAAGTAGCTTCTAAAACTTCAACTTCTCTTTCAAATGTTGTGGACCAGAAATCATAGTCAAATTCTCTTAAGCCACCTTTACGGTAATAATCTTTAATATTCTTATAAACAACGTGGCTACCAGCAATATAAATCTTAAATCCGCCGATAACCCAGAGAATTGTTTTAATTAATCTTTCAGTGATAAAAGTATTTCTTTCATCATCAACACCATCAGGGAAGATATCAAATTCACGGCGGTAAACATAACCGTTCGCTCTTTCAACTGCAACAATTAAATGTTGTCTATTTGCGTATTTTTTAACGTCTTCATTAAATTTACGAAGCTCAATAATAGCAGGCAAAAATTCTGGTTCTAAAACTGGTTTAACCATCTTATTTAACTCTCTTTCCAAGTTTGTAAACTTCTTTAACTTTTAGTTCTTTATCAAGTAAGACGATATCAGCCAATTTTCCTTTAGCTAATTCCCCTCTATCTGTAAAATGTAGGCTTTCTGCAGCGTTTTTTGATGTCATCTTCGCTAAAGAAACATAATCCGCTCCAGTAATATTTCTTAAATTTCTTAAAGCTTGATCCATAGTTAAAAGTGAACCAGCTAATGGACCGCTAGTTAAATAGGCAGCATCTTCTTTACGAATACATTCAAGGCCAAATAATTCAAAGTGCTCGATATTACTATGTTTAACTTTAAGAGCATCTGTAATAGCGATGAAACGATCTGGTCCTGTTATCTTATAAAAAGTTTTTAAAGTATTTGGACAAACATGAACTGTATCACAAATAACTTCTGGATAAATTTCATCAAAATACATCGCTGCTGTTACAACGCCAGGATTACGATGATGATGTGGAGACATAGCGTTATGAGTATGGGTTGTGTTTGTTAAACCATTTTTAATTGCTTCATTAACACAATCAAATGATGCATCAGTATGTCCAGCAGAAACAACAACTCCGTTTTGAGTAACATGTTTAATAAATTCTAAAGCACCATTTTTTTCAGGAGCCATTGCGATATATTTAATGTTTCCACCAGAAATCTTTTGAAGTTCATCAAATTCTTGAATATCTGGATCACGAATAAATTCCGGATTTTGAGCGCCTTTATATTTCAAAGAAATATATGGACCTTCAAAATGAATTCCACCTAAAGAAGGAATATCTTTAATAATGTTTTTAACGGTTTTACAAACTCTTGCTAAAGATTCTTTATCACTTGTAAGAGTTGTGGCTAAAAATGTGGTAACACCTTCTTCATATAAAGAATCCGCAATTTTTGAATAATCTTCTTCTTTAGCATCCATGAAGTCAATTCCGACCGAACCATGGATATGAATATCTATAAATCCAGGGAACGCAATTAAACCAGGTTTTGAAATAGATTCTTCATTGCCTAAATAATCGCCTTCTCCAATATTTTTAATTAAACCATCTTCGAAAGATAGATAACCTTTCTCGATTATCTTAGTTGATGTAACAATTGATATGTCCCTTATTATCATAATAATCCCCTAATTTCGCACTTGTTAAGGTTGCCATAATAAAGAAATAAAAGCAAATAGAAAAATATTTAATTTTAAATATCATCGAAAATATGAGGCTTTTAAATCTTCTAATATCTTTTTATTTCGAATTGATAGTTTTTCTACAGGTATTGAATTTATTGAAAGAAATTTTAATTCACTTACTTCACAAAGTTCTGGTTTAAGTTTCCCACTATAATCACGAACAATGAATACAAAATCAATGCCATAGATTTCGTTACCATTTTTATAAATGTAATGAGTTATTTCACCAGAATATACTTTAAAGAGTTCGAGAGAATCAGCAACTACTCCAGTTTCTTCAAATAGTTCACGTTTGGCTGCTACTTCAATTTCTTCACCAATTTCGATAGCGCCACCTGGAAAATCTAAATATCCATCATCACTTCTAACTTCAAAAAGGATCTCATTTTTATCATTGATAATAATTGTTACCGCATGTGGAATCAATAGAGGGGCATTCCCTACTACTTTTCGAAGTTCTTTTACGTAATCACTCATAATTTTGCTTTTGAAATAATAACTTCTCCATT
>CAMOYS010000030.1 GCA_946630435.1 uncultured Caryophanales bacterium
TTCCAATTTTTAGCACTATTTTAGCGGTAAAAATGGTGTTTTTAGAGAAATTTTGGAAAATAACTTTATTTCAATTCCAAAAATGCTATGATTTTATATGTGTTTGCCTGAAAAGGGGAAGAAATTTATGGGAAATTATACTAAAAAACAAATCTTAAGCATCGCTAAAGAACAAAAAGTTCATTATGTCAGACTTCAATTTACTGATATGTTAGGAGCTTTAAAAGCAGTTGAAATACCAGTAAGTAAATTAGAAGATGCTTTAAATAATCAAATCATGTTCGATGGTTCATCCATTGAAGGTTTTGTTCGTATTAAAGAAGCTGATATGTATTTAAAACCTGATTTAGATACATGGCTTATTTTAAATTTTGAAGATAGTTCATATGGTAAAGTTGCTAGATTAATCTGCGATGTTTACACTCCATACGGAAAACCATTCCCTGGTGATCCAAGATTTATCTTAAAAAGAGCGATTAAAAGATTAAATAACGCAGGTATTGCTACTTTAAGTGTTGGATTTGAACCGGAATTCTATATTTTAAAAAGAAACGAAGTCGGTGAATTAATCACAACTGATGAAGGAAGTTATTTTGATCTATCGCCTCTTGATGGTGCTAACTCAATTAGAAGAGATATTGCCTTAGAATTAGAGAATTTAGGCTTTATTGTTCAAACCGCTCACCACGAAGTTGGAAGAGGACAACAAGAAATAAACTATAAATACTCCGATGTTTTAACTGCTTGTGATAATGCTCAAACATTTAAACAAGTTGTTAAAGTTGTCGCAGCAAAACATGGTTATATTGCTACATTTATGCCAAAACCATTCGCTACTTTAGCAGGTTCTGGTATGCACGCTAATATTTCTATTCAAGATTTTGAGGGAAATAACTTATTCTATGATGAAAAGAAAGACATGAAACTTTCTGATATATGCCGTCAATTTATTTATGGTGTTTTAAAACATTCTCGTTCATTATGTGGTTTAACAAATCCTACTGTTAACTCTTATAAGAGATTAATCCCAGGTTATGAAGCTCCATGCTATGCATGCTGGAGTGACGCAAATAGATCATCTATGATTCGTATTCCTGCGGTTAGAGGACAAGGAACTAGAATTGAAATTAGAAATGTTGATCCTACTGCAAACCCATATTTAGCTTTAGCGGCAATTATTAACGCTGGTTTAGACGGAATTTTAAATAAAGATAAAACTCCAGTAGTTCCACCTGTTTATGACAATATCTTCTCCTTAACAAGAAAACAAAGAGAAGCATTAGGTATTCCAAATCTTCCAGAAAACTTAAAAGATGCCACTAAAGAAATGGAAAAAGATCCACTAATTAGAGAAACTTTAGGTGAGCATACATTTGATAAATATATCACTGCTAAAAAACTTGAGTGGGATGAATATCGTAAGATAATTTCTGCTTGGGAACAGAAGAAATATTTATAAAAGAGTGGACTTCCTGTAGGAAATTAGCTCTTATAGTATAGTCTATGTTTATAACTCATAGGCTCTTCAGTAATATTGATTCCTAAACGTTTAAAGGTATCTCTATCAACTTCAGAGAGAATATGAGATGAATGGGCCTCGAGCCCTTTTAATTTTGGAATTTGTTTTAAGATTAAATCCGCGAGCGGATTAGTTTGAGCTTGAATGGAAAGAATAAGAAGAATTTCTTCACAACGTAATCTAGTATAACTACGATGAAGGGTGTCAACTTTAATGTTATGAACTGATTTAACGACTGTTGGAGATAAAAGCAATAAATTCTTATCTAATTTAGCTAACGATTTACAAGCATTTAAAAGTAAGGCTGCACCAGAAGAAAGGAGTTCGCTTCGATGAGAAGTAACAATCTTCTTATTTGGTAATTCGATAGCCATACATGGTTCATTTTTAATCTTAAACATATCATTACAAGCTTTAACACATTTTCTTTTTTCAATTGATGTATCGGCTTTTTTCATTAAGAAATCAATCTTTTCAAGGGCGCTATCTTCGAGCTTACCTTGATAAATTTTGATTCTGGTTTCGAAATATCTTCTAACGATTTCTCTCTGGCAGGCATCTTTAACTTTTGCTTCATCTGAAATAGCAAATCCAACCATATTAACACCCATATCGGTTGGGGATTGATATGGCGATTCACCATAAATTTGTTTAAAGATTTCCTTTAGTAAAGGAAAAACTTCCACATCACGGTTATAATTGACCGCTAATTCGTTATAAGCTTCAAGATGATATGGGTCGATCATATTAACATCTTGTAAGTCAACAGTCGCAGCTTCATAAGCTAAATTAACTGGGTGTAAAAGAGGCAAGTTCCATACTGGGAATGTTTCGTATTTCGCGTAACCTGCGCGCAATCCTCTTTTATTTTCATGATAAAGTTGAGATAAGCAGACTGCCATCTTGCCGCTTCCTGGACCAGGTGCGGTAACAACAATTAATGGTCTAGTGGTAACAACATATTCGTTTTTACCTAAGCCTTCATTAGACACAATAAGTGGAATATTTTGAGGGTATCCGTTAATTCGATATGATTTATAAACTTTAATATCGTTATTTTCGAGTTTCTTTTTAAATTCAATAATGCTGTGAATATCTTCATAGAAAGAAATAACAACACTAGAAACGTATAAACCGACTTCACGGTATGTATCAATTAATCTAAGAACATCATCTTGGTAAGTGATACCAACATCTGCTCTCATTTTATTAGAAACAATGTCGTTCGCGTTGATAGCAATAATAATTTCAACTTTATTTTTAATACCTAAAAGCATTTGGAGTTTGGAGTCTGGTTTAAACCCAGGAAGAACTCTTGAAGCGTGAAAATCGTCAAAAAGCTTTCCGCCAAATTCAAGGTAAAGTTTGTCGCCATATTTTTCGATTCTCTCTAAAATTGCGGCGCGTTGAATCTTAAGATATTTATTGTTATCAAAACCGGTTTTCATAATTAGAAAGCAAACACTCCATCTTTAAAGATTTGTACTCTTTCGCCATTACGTTTAACACCGACAATATTTAAATCTTTCGATCCAATCATAAAGTCGACATGAATAGATGAATCGTTAACACCCATATCATATAATTCTTTTTGAGTGTAATTTTCGTATCCTTTTACTAAATTAGTAAATCCCATACCTAAGGCAAGGTGACAGACTGCGTTTTCATCATATAAGGTGTTATAGAATAATAAATTTGTTTGATTAATTGGAGAAGTGAATGGAACTAAAGCAACTTCGCCTAAGTAGCAAGCACCTTCATCCATTGAAATCATTTCTTTTAATAATTCTTCATTCTTTTCAGCGTGAACTTCAACAGCCTTACCGTTTTCAAATCTAATCCAGAAGTTTTCAATTAATTGGCTTTGATAAGAAAGTGGCTTCGTGGAGTGAACAATACCTTCAGCTTTTCCTTTAATTGGAGAGGTGAAACATTCTTCAGTTGGGATGTTAGGGTTGAAAAAGATGCCACTTCCTAGTGTTTTTTCACCTCCAGCTTCCCAAATTACCTTCTCATTTAACCAGACTTTAAAATCAGTTCCGTTACTTGATTTATATTCCAAATAATCTAAATCTAAAGAGTTTAAAATCTCGGTATGTTTTTGTAATTCTTTATTATGTTCATCCCAGGCTTTAATTGGGTCTTCATTACATCTAGATGTTTTTAAAATAGCTTCCCATAATTTTTCTACTGCTTTTCCTTTTGGAAGATCTGGGAATACTTTTTTAGCCCATGCTGGAGAAGCTGCACCAGCAATAGTCCATTGATATTTATTTTCTCTTTCTTCACGGAGAGGTTTCATAATTGGATAAACCATCTTAGAAACTTCCGCTAATTTCTTTTGACTAACACCTTTTAAACCATCTGGATCTTCACTATCAATGAAGATAAAAACAGGTAAGGTTTTGTTATAGTGTTTTTGTTTTTCAATTTGCCATTCATTAACAGTTCCTAAAACTTTAGTTTTAGCTTTACGATATGTTACTCTAGAACAAATGTCACTTCCCCAGTCGACACTGACATGACGAGCACCTAGTTTATAACATTCTTCCATAACAAAGGAGACAAGTAATTCTTGATCAACACTTGCGCGGATAACAACATCTTGTCCTTTTTGGACATTGCCACCAACTTTTGCAATTAATAATGCATATTTTTTAAGAACTGATTTTTTCATAATTTATTTTCCAATCTTGTTTTTATAGGCTAAGACGAGGTTAGACATTAAGCTTAAACGAGTTAATAAGCCAACTCCACCTGGAACAGGTGTTTGTAAAGCAACATCAAGTCCTGGTCTAGCATCACCATGTAATCCATTTTCATCTCGAGAAATACCAACATCCACCACAACTGCAGATTTTTTTAATGTTTGTTTGTCTAAGAAATGCATTTTACCGATAGCAATAACAATAATATCAGCATGAGCGAGATAGAAATTCATATCTTCTTCTTTAGTTCTGGAATGTAAAACTGTGACATTGCAGTGTTCTTGAAGAAGTAGTTTTGCAACTGGTTTTCCAACGATATTAGATCTACCAATTACAACCGCATTTTTACCAACAAAGCTGACTTCTGAGGCTTTTAAGTAGTCAATTATGCCTTTTGGAGTGCATGGAACAAAGGATGAAAGTGGGTGAAAACCATCGACATCTTTTGCTGGATTAACACTTAATTTGATTAATTCTTCATCAATACCTTTTGGGAGAGGCATTTGAACGATTAAACCATCAACTGATTCATCGTTATTAACTTTATCAATTTCTTTTAATAATTCTTCTTGAGTAATAGTGATAGGGAATTTAAGTAATTCAGCGTTGATTCCGATCTCCGCGGCATCTTTAAGTTTTCCTTTTACATAAGCACAAGAAGCAGGGTCATCATTTACTTGAATAATGACAAGTTTTGGGGTTCTTTCAAAAGAAGAAATTTCATCTTTTAAAACGTTTTTACGTTCACGTACATAGTCTTTAATAATCATAATGCAATAATTCTACACCATGAGGAGATATCTTTAAATAAAATTTAAATAAAAAAATAGGCAATCGCCTACTTTATTATTTTTGCCTTTATCTATCTTAGCCTTGCATGACGCTAAATAAGATAGCTAAGAACATAAAGACAATGCCAAATCCGAATGTTAACCAGGTAATGACTTTTTCAGAACCTCTTTCTTTTGTTTTAACAAAGATGTTCATGCCACCACCGGTAATCGCGCCAGAAGCACCTTCGGATTTACCACCTTGGAGCAAGGATAAAATAATGATTATGAGGGCAACAATCAAGAATAAGATATCATACCATTTCATAGTTATTTCTCCTTTTTTCGCTTTAATATAATTACACAATATTTAAATTAAAGCAAATGCTTAATTAATTTAATGATGCTTTTAGCTCAAATAAGGCATCTCTGATTTCTGCTGCTCTTTCGAAATCATATTCTTTGGCAGCTTGCTTCATTTCTTTTTCTAAACGTTTAACTTCTCTTTCAATTTCAGTTCTAGAAGAGACTTTAGAAAGTTTTTGAACAGATTCACTTTCACTTTCAATATTTTTAAGAGGCGGACGAATTGCTTTAATGATAGTTTCCGGAACGATACCATATTCTTCGTTATAATCGTTTTGAATTTTACGGCGACGGTTTGTCTCATCAATAGCGTTTCTCATGCTATCAGTAACAGTATCCGCATACATAATTACTTTACCGTCTTTATTTCTAGCGGCACGGCCAATAACTTGTATTAATGATCTAGTACTTCTTAAGAAGCCTTCCTTATCAGCATCTAAAATTGCAATTAAAGAAACTTCAGGAATATCTAAACCTTCTCTGAGTAAATTAATACCGACAAGAACATCGTATTTACCTTTACGAAGTTGATAAATAATCTCACTTCTTTCAAGGGTTTTAGTCTCGTTATGAAGATACGCAACTTTAATATCGCGGTCTTTTAAATAAGCAGTTAAATCTTCCGCCATACGGATAGTTAAAGTAACAATCATGACCCTCTCATTTTTCTTCATTCTTTCGTGAATTTCATATAGGAGGTCGTCTATTTGCCCTAAAGTTGGTCTAACTTCAATTACTGGATCAAGTAAACCTGTTGGACGAATAATTTGTTCAGTTACACGATGTTCACATCTTTCTAATTCATAATCTCCAGGAGTAGCGGACGTACAAATTGTTTGAGGCATTAATGATTCAAATTCTTCAAAATTTAATGGTCTATTGTCTAAAGCACTTGGAAGTCTAAAGCCATATTCCACTAAAGTGGTTTTACGACTTCTATCGCCATTAAACATTCCTCTAATTTGAGGGAAAGTAACGTGAGATTCGTCAATGATTAACAAGAAATCTTTTGGGAAATAGTCAATTAAGCAATATGGCCTTTCTCCTGCTTTTCTTTTATCAATATGTCTAGAATAGTTTTCAATTCCTGGGCACATACCAAATTCAAGAAGAGATTCCATATCTTGTCTTGTTCTCATTTCAAGACGTTCTGCTTCGAGAAGTTTATCGTTATCTTTAAAGAATTTAAGTCTTTCTTCTAATTCAATTGAAATAGTTTTAACCGCTTCTTTAAGTCTTTCATGAGTAGAAGCGTGATCATAGGCTGGATAAATTGGATAGGTTTTATAACTATTTTTCACGACTCCAGTTAATGAATCCACTAAAGAGATACGTTCAATTTCATCACCAAAAGTATCAATATGTAATACAAAATCAGAGGCATAAGGAGGTGCGATTTCAATAACATCTCCTCTCACTCTAAATGTACCAGGTTTTAAATCTAAGTTATTACGAGTATATTGAGCGTCAATTAAAGATTGAAATAGTTTATTACGGTCTATTTCTTCTCCTTCACGGATTTCAAAGACAAGATTACGATACTCATCAGGATCGGTTAAGCCATAGATAGAGGCAACTGAACCGACAATAATTGTGTCTCTTCTTTCTAATACCGAGTTAATTGCGCTAGTACGTAGCATTTCAATTTCTTCGTTCATAACTGCACTTTTATCAATATGAAGGTCTGATTTAGGTAAATAGGCTTCAGGTTGATAAAAATCGAAGTTAGAAACAAAGTATTCCACGCGGTTATTTGGGAATAATTCTTTAAATTCTGCGTAAAGTTGTCCTGCAAGGACTTTATTATGAACAAGAACAAGAGTTGGTTTTTGGACTTTTTCAATCACATTAGCCATTGTAAAAGTTTTACCAGTTCCAGTAGCGCCTAATAACACTTGTAACTTCTTTCCTTCGTTTAGTCCGTTAACAAGATCTTTAATGGCTTCTGGTTGATCACCAGTAGGTTTAAATTGAGATACTAATTCAAATCTATGTTCCATAAATTTCCTATAGAAAGTCCACTCTTTTACTTTAATTCGGTGTTTCTTGCTAATAATTCAAGATAAGCAAAAATGAAGTTATCAATCTCACCATCCATAACGGCATCAACATCACTTTCACTATAATTAGTGCGGTGATCTTTAACCATGGTGTATGGGCAGAAAACATATGAACGGATTTGACTGCCCCATTCAATATCTTTTTGTTCTCCGACAATATTTTGTAGAGCTTTTTCTTTCTTCTCCATCTCCATTTGATAGAGGCGAGATTTAAGCATTAACATTGCTCTTTCTTTGTTTAATAATTGGCTTCTTTCAACTTGGCAAGAAACAACAATACCTGTTGGGATATGAGAGATTCTAACCGCGGTTTCAACTTTGTTGACGTTTTGTCCACCTGCTCCACCAGAACGATATGTATCTACTCTAATATCTTTATCTTCAATCTTAATATCAACATCATTTTCAAAAATAGGAACAACGTTTATGGACGCAAAAGATGTGTGTCTTCTTTTATTTGCATCAAAAGGAGAGATACGAACTAATCTATGAACACCCTTTTCGGATTTAAGCATGCCATAAGCATTCTTACCTTGAACAGCTAAAGTCATTGATTTAATTCCAGCTTCTTCACCGAGTTGGCAGTCTAAAACTTGGAATTTCATATTATGTCTTTCACACCATCTAACATACATTCTAGATAGCATATCCGCCCAGTCTTGAGATTCTGTTCCTCCTGCTCCTGGATGGATTTCAATAGTGCAGTTTAAATTATCAAATTCACCCTTGAATAATAGTCTTTGACGGAACTTCTTAGTGGTTTTTTTAAGATCGTTAATCATTTCTTCAAGGAGTTCTTTTAAGTCAGTATCCTCTTCAGGAGTGGACGCTAAAAGATCTTTGATATCCTTATGATTTTTCTCTATTTCAACATAAGTATCACGCTCTTCTTTGGCGTTATTATATTCTTCAATCACTTTTAAAGCGGCTTTCTGGTCATTCCAAAAGCCGTCTTTATTTTGTTCAATATCTAATTCAGCGATTTTTTTGTTTAAAAAGTCGAGGTCAAAGAGAGTCACCGAGTCTATAGACCATTTCGGAGACTTCATTAAAGTCTTGACGAAGTTCTTGTAGCTCTTTCATTATTCCTTTTTGCTTTCTTCAGTGGCTTTGTCTTTAGCTTCTACTTCTACTGGTTTTTCTTCTGCTGGAGCTTCTTTAGCGGCAGAAGGTCTTTCAACTTTAACTTGAACGACAACATTTAAGAATTTGAAGACTGCTTCAATTGAGATGTTTTCTAAGCATTCTCTAAATAAATCAGAACCTTCGTTAACGTAATCTTGAAGTGGGTTAACGTTAGCATATGAACGTAAGTGAATAGCTTCACGTAAGTGAGCCATAGTGTCGATTTGTTTAGTCCAGTTTTGGTCAATTGTTTGTAAAGCAATTTCTCTTTCAACTTGGTTAGCTACTTCAGGAGCCCATTGTTTTCTTCTCATTTGATAAACATCATATAAAATGGCACCTAAATCTTGGCCGGCATCATCTGCTGGAGCTTCATCAAATGAAGCAGATTTAAATGAACCAACTGGAAGGAATCTTGGTTCAAGTAATTTACGTAATTCTTCACCATTAATTAAGTTATCTCTTGAATCTGCTGGAACAGACTTATGAGCTAAAACGAGGCCAGCTGTTGTGAAGAATTCTTGAATTAAGTCATCAATAGAATCCGCGAACATAATAGCGTCACGTTTTTCATAGATAGCTTTTCTTTGACGAGAAATAACATCATCATAATCTAATAAGTTTTTACGAATATCGAAGTTTCTTCCTTCGATTTGTTTTTGAGCGTTAGTAATAACGTTAGAGAAGATTTTGGATTCAAGAGCACCTTGATCGGTCATTGTTTCTAAACGTTTTTGGATAGATTCAGCAGCGAATCTCTTCAAAAGATCATCATCAAATGAAACATAGAATCTAGAGAAGCCTGGGTCACCTTGACGGCCAGAACGACCTCTTAATTGGTTATCGATACGTCTAGATTCATGTCTTTCAGTACCAAAGACACATAAACCACCTAAGGCTTTAACTTCGTCATTAATCTTAATATCGGTACCACGGCCTGCCATGTTAGTAGCAATTGTGATGGAGCCTTTTTCACCAGCGTGAGAGATGATTTCCGCTTCACGAGCATGGTTTTTAGCGTTTAAGACTTCGTGTTTTAAGCCTTCTGCAGTTAATAAATTAGAGATTTCTTCAGAAGATTCGACTGAGACAGTACCAATTAATATTGGTTGTCCTTTTTCGTGTCTTTCCTTAACTTCTTTAACTAAGGCTTCTAATTTTTCTTTCTTATGAGCAAAGATATAATCGGTTGCATCAATTCTTTGAATTGGTCTATTAGTTGGAATGACGACAACTCTCATGTTATAAATCTTTTGGAATTCTTCTTCTTCAGTTTTGGCAGTACCGGTCATACCAGATAATTTCTTAAATAAACGGAAGAAGTTTTGATATGTAATAGTCGCGACTGTGACAGTTTCAGATTTGATTTCAACATTTTCTTTAGCTTGAATAGCTTGTTGTAAACCATCAGAATATTCACGTCCTTTTAAAATACGGCCAGTGAATTGGTCAATTAATTGAATTTGATTTTCATCATCCACCATATATTCAACATCACGAGAAAAGATATAGTTAGCTTTTAAAGCTTGATGAATTCTATGAACTAAATCTTGATGTTCTGGATCATAGAGGTTACGAATACCAAACATTCTTTCAGCTTTGCTGTTACCTTCATCAGTTAAGGCACAAGATCTTTCTTTAATATCAATTTCAAAGTCACGATCTTTCTTTAAAGTCTTAACAAATCTATCGGCAACAGTGTATTGTGAGGCACTAGCTTTATTACCACCTGAAATAATAAGTGGGGTTCTAGATTCATCAATTAAAATGGAGTCAGCTTCATCGATAACAGCATAATTCAATCCACGAAGGACGCGGCCATTAATTGATTTAGCCATATTATCACGTAAGTAATCGAAACCAAGTTCGGCGTTAGTAGTATATGTAATATCGCATCTATGAGCAGCTTGTTTTTCACTTGTAGTAAGTTCTCTTAAGTTACAACCAACAGTTAAACCTAAGAATCTATAGATTTGACCCATCCATTCAGAGTCACGTTGAGCTAAGTATTCGTTAACGGTAACAACGTGGACACCTTCGCCTTTTAAAGCGTTAAGATAAACGGTCATAGTAGCGGTTAAGGTTTTACCTTCACCAGTTCTCATTTCGGCAACATCACCATCGTGAAGAACTAACGCACCAATGATTTGGACTTCAAATGGGAATTGTCCAAGAACACGTTTAGCAGCTTCTCTAGCGACAGCAAAAGCTTCATATTTAATATCTTCTAAAGTTGCTCCATTTTTAAGAGCAGTTCTAAACATATCGGTCTTAGCGCGAAGTTCATCATCAGAAAGAGCAGCCATTTCATCTTGATAGGCAATAACTTTTTGAGCTTCCTTTTGATATTTTTTTAACGCTCTTTGATCGAAGCGAAATATTTTTTCAATAATATTGGCCATAATTAACTCCTAACTTTTAAGGGATAAACGATAATATTTTAACAATTTTTATTGTTATATCAAACTATTTAATTTCTCTTGTATTTTATACGGTCTTCCTGGTTATGAAGTTGTTTCGATAATATTAAAATTTTTATCGACTTAGGATGTGCTTTTTTCACTAGTTTAATCATCGCATTTATAGTGGAACCGGAAGTATAAACATCATCAACAATTAAAACTTTTTTGTTTCGAATTTTATCAATTTTCGTTAACGCAAAATATTTGCCAATTTCTTTTCTTCCTTCCAACGATTGTTCTTTTTGTTCGCGATTCGATGTTTTAATTATTGCTTTAACGATTGGAAGATTGAGCTGGGCAAATAATTCTTCTGCGTGGTTAAAACCTCTAATTGCATCACTTTCTGGAGATGATGGAGCGGGCACAACGACATTATCACGATATTCAAACCTAAGATCGTTAAGTAAATATTCAAAAAATACTTCTCTAAGTTCGTAATCGCCATTTGCTTTAAATTGATATATGGAATTCTTTATTTCGCTAGAATATCGAAAAAGGATTCTTGTTGGGCAATTCTGAAGTTTATATCTTTCATCTAAAATCTCAAATTTCCCATAACAACTGCCACAAATTGAAGTATTTGGGTGAAAAAGAATATGAAAATTATCATATTTAATTGGATTACCACAAACCTTACAAATAGGTGTTTTTATGTCTAATGGATTGAGCAGCTCTTTCCATCGCAATTGTTTTAGTTTCGCCAATAAAGACGACTTCTCCATCTGGTGCATCATATTTTCTTCCAACCCTCCCTGCTATTTGTACTAATGAATATTCATCATAGATATTACTATCCGCATTATAAATAATGACTTGTAGGTTTTTGATAGTTACGCCTCTTTCTAAAACAGCGGTCGTAACTAAATATGAGTAGCGCCGTTTTTTAAATAA
>CAMOYS010000031.1 GCA_946630435.1 uncultured Caryophanales bacterium
CCTCTCATATATTCATAATATTTATCAGTTCCTAGTGTGTTTTTAATGAATGTTTGGTTTGTACAACCAACAGCATTAGATTGGCCTGAGATAACAACGACATCGACAGGTTCATTCTTTTTGCCACCAGTTGGCTCTTGTGATCCGCATCCGACTGTAGCCAAAACAGTTGTGGAGAAAAGGAATAATTTAGATATAGTTTTCATACTTGTATGATATACCCCAAAATAAGTAAACTTCCATATATTTTTGTAAACAAATGAACAATCATAGCAAAAACAAAGCCCTTTAAGGGAATAAACTAAATATAAAATATTGATAAATTCACTACTTATCTCCACCTATTTTAAATATATATGTAGAGATGAGTGTATGATATTGTATCTTTCAACTTGATAACGAATTTTTACCGAGATAAACATGTTTTTATTAGAAATTTAAAAAATTTACTCTTGCAGAAAATGTTTACTACTATTATAAACGAAATTAACGCGTATATATTTATAAAATAAATAAAACTATAAAGAAGAACGCGCATAAGGAATTTTATAGTCTCAACAACTCGTAAACATATTTAAAAGTTTACAAAATTCACTAAAAAGTTTATTAGTAAACGCTTTCATTAGTTATAAATCGCGCGTTATAATGCAATTGTCAAAGGAGTGTTAAAAACTCCAATTTTATGAAAGGAAGGAACCTTATGAAAGATAAGAAAAAAATTGCTTTTCTATCTTTAGCTTTAACAGCTCTTCTTGCTCTTAGTGGATGCGGCGGTAATAATCCATCAACCGATCCAAGTAAGAACACAGAAACAACCTCGGTGGATCCTGGTACCTCTGCTACAGAATCAACCGAAACTACAACGAGCGAAGAAACTACTTCTGAAGAAACAACATCAGAAGAGACTACTTCCGAAGAAACAACATCAGAAGAAACTACTTCCGAAGATCCTGTTGTTTACCACACTGTAAGATTCTTATTAGATGGTAATCTCTTAAAATCTTACCAAGTTAAAGAAGGTGAGACCGTTACTTATGACGGCGAAGAACCTGCTAAACAACCTACTACAGAAGTCTGTAAGTTCGTTTTCAAAGGTTGGGATAAAGATGTTACTCAACCAATCACTGCAGACATTGACTTTAATGCAGTCTTCCGTGAATACGCTCTCGAACAAGAAATCGATGACTTCGAAAAATATGAAGGCGATAATGATTTAGCTGATTCTGGCTGGAAAGCCCAAACTCTATCTGGTGATACTTGGACTGATGAAACAAAAGCTTCCGTCACAATGAGCACAAACGCTACTCATGGCGAAAAAGCTGTTAGATTAAATGCCTGGGATAACCTCTCAGACTACAAGATTGTTAACCATGGCTTAAAAGATAAATTCTCTAAAGCCGCTAACGCTCTTAAGTTTAGCTATATGGCTCCAAGCTTTATGGCAGCCAAAGTTCTTGTTTACACTGTCCCAGTTGAAATTAATGGAAAACTCGAAGAACCAAAATTTGATTATACACTTAATCAATCAAAGACCGGTGATTATGTAGATTATACAATTCCTCTTGCATCTGCTGGTTGGAGATTATGGGGTGCAGAAGGAAAATCAATCGCAGAAACCGCTTCTTGGTTAGGCATTGATGTTGATGATTTCCCAACTTACATTACCAAGATTGAATTCTGGTGTAAGGGCAACAAAACAAGTAACACTGACATGATCGCATTCTTAGATAATGTTAGATTTGTCACTGAAGAAAACCCTGGCGACTTAGAAGAATCCGTTACTATTCTTTACGATAGATATACTGCTGTTCTTAATGATGGAACAACACTCAGAATTGATATCGACGCTGAAAAGAACGCTATTGCAAAAGTAATCGATATTGAAACTCCACAAGAAGTTCCAGGAAAGATTACCTATGAAGGTGAAAACGTTGTATTCACATCTGCTGATAGTGGTGCAACCTTAGTTTATAAAGGCACAATGACTAATGGCGGTCAATTAATTAACTTTGTTTCTGCTACCGGCGCATTCGCTCCAGTAGTTGATAAAGTAAAACTCAACGCTGTCCAAGTAGTTGATAACTATGAAGGATATGCATCTGATGGTGTTGCTTATTGTACAAATAACCAAGACCCATCTAAGAGAAGTGGCGCTCGTGGTGCTTACTATTCTGAATTCTATAAAGAAAACGATACCACATACCCAGAAGCCCCTTGGGGTGGCAATAACTGGCACTTAATGGGTGGCAATGGTGATCAACTTAAACTTAAACAAGATAAAGCTGGCGCACACTCTGGTAATAACTATCTCTGCATGAAGAACTCCCAATACAATGCTATGAGATACATGCAATGGGGATTATTTGATGGAACATCTGAAAAGAACGCTTTCCGTGGCTCAACATTTAGCTTCTGGGCTAAGACAAACGGTAGAGTTCCAGCAATGAAAGTTCGTGTTTTCTCTCAAACTCAACCAACATTACAAACTCAAGATAATCAAAGAAGAGTCGGCGAATTTACTGAAGCCGCAGCAGTTGGTGAATGGAAACACTACACAATCGAACTTAATCCAAACCTTGTTTATTATGGATTCCAAATCTTCATGGAAAAGAATCAAATCGCTGATTCCTATCTCTATATCGATGATGTTGAAATCTATACAGCCGATCCATATGCAGCATTTATTCCAGAGCCTGAAGATTTAGCTCTTGAGGCTGGTAGAGTCTACGCTGCTAAATATAATGGCATTGTTAATGTTCAACTCACAGTCAAGTCTGATAATAATGTTAAATTAGTAGCTCCTGGATTAAATATGGACGTTGAAGGTTCATATGCAATCGTAAAAGATGAAATTACAATCACTTTAACTGGTGGAACAGTTTATGTTGGTACAATCGCTCAAGATCTTTCTGGTATCGCATTCAAATCTGTTACTGGTAATGATTTAATCGCAGCCGCTCTTAATAATATGAGCTTTGGTGATTCTTTAGTTGCTGAAAACGCTGAAGGATATACTGAATCTGGCAAAATGTATTATCAAAGCAGCTCAGCCGATAAACGCAGTGGTGCTCGTGGAGCATATTACTGTGATTATTATACAAATAATGAGTCAACATCTTCCCCAGTAGGCGGCTCTAAATGGTCCTTAATGGGCGGTAATGGTGATCAATTATCACTTAATAAAAATTACGCTTATGAAGGATCTCAATCACTTGATATTAAAGTTAGTACCAATGGTGCTATGAGATACATGCAATGGGGTTTATTTGATGGCAGTTCTAAAGCAGTTACTGGTGTTAATAAATTCTCAGTTAGAGTTAGAAACCCATTGGAAAAAGCCGCAACAGTAAATGTTATGGTTTATCGCATTCCAAAGGTTGAACCTTCTTCACAAGGTGAAGGTTATAGAGCTCAAACAGGTGAAAAGACTATTGCTGCTAAAACCGATTGGACAAAATTTGAAGTTACATTAGATCCAACTAAGACATATTACGGATTCTGTATCGTCTTAAAAGCTCAAGGCGGAACCGGAATGCTTCAATTCGATTATGCTCACTATGAATCTAACGATTACAATCCAGAACTCAACTTCTTTGCTCCAAAAGATTTAATTTTAAGTGGCAAGACAGCTGATACAAAAGACGCATCTCTCAAATTTGGTACTGACAACAAGATTTATCTTACAAGCGTCGGTGCTGGAGTTGAAAATGTTGAAGGTACATATAAGATGTCTATGAGCCTCGGACAACAAATTATGGAAATTTCCGTTGGCGGTAATGTCATTAAAGGTACTTATGCGTTTAACGCAGCTACTGGTAAGGTAACATTTGTTGTAACAGAAGTTACAGGAGACATTTCTCCACTTCTCCCAGCAGATACTACATTTACTAGCTAATTCATCTCACACATAGCGTGTTATGGAGGGGTATTTATTTACCCCTCCTATACGCGTATAAAATTTAAGAAAGTTATTATTTATGAAAAAACCAACACTAGATCAAATAGCGTTAGAATGCGGAGTAACTAAAGGTTTAGTTTCTCGTGCTTTAGGTGGTAAAAATAATGTCTCTGAAGTTACTAGAGAAAAGATTATCCGTAAAGCAGCAGAACTTGGCTATGACACTTCCAAATTAAAAGCGTATAAGGTTACATCTAACCGTGTTTTACTTATTGGTTCTAGCCGTATCTTATTTAAGGAAGATTTCTGGCAACCAATTATTACCTCAATATCTTCAATGCTTTCTAGATATAACTTAATCATGGAATACTTTGTATTTGACGAAGATCATATTGATGATAACTTACTTAAAAAACTAAAAGAGACAACTTGTAGTGCGTATATTGTTATTCATGTTACTCCAACTCCAATCATGAATATCTTAATTAGTAAAAATAAACCAACTGTTGTCGTGGATCCTAAAACTTTCTATAGTGAGGCCACTCAATTTAAGTTCTCTAATTATGATTCAATGTATTTAGCTACTAAAAGATTAATCGAACAAGGTCACACCGACATCTTATTCTATGGAAGTGATTCACATAGTACTTCCTTTAGAGAAAGACATGAAGGCTTTATGGCGTGTATGGAAACATATAAGCCTAGAGTTAGACCTTATTCTGTTATTTTTAATAATGAACAAAAGAATTATGCGGATGAAAAGCTACTTGAACATGTTTTAACTAATTACCCAGTATCTGCGATTGTCTGTGCAAACGATATCATCGCGATTAATGCGATTAAAACTTTATATCGTTTAAATAGAAGAGTTCCTGAAGATGTCTCTATTATCGGTTTTGATAACATTAAAGCAGGAGAATATATGTCTCCTCAATTATCCACGTTTAATATTCCTCGCCAGGAGATAGGAGAGGAAGTAGCAAAATACGTTGCAAACTCAATAAAATCACACCAAATCCCATATTCTCAGATAATCATTAGATGTAATTTCATCGAACGAGAATCAAATAAAGAAAAAGGAAGAGAGTAGGTAAAGATTATGAAACACAAAATATACGGAAACGAATTACCAAATATCCCATTTGAACCAAAACCAGCTGGAATTGATTCTCCACTTTGGCGATATAGTAAAAACCCAATTATTAATATCAATCCTTTCCCAAATGCTTCCAGGGTATTTAATAGTGCTGTTATGGCCTATAAAGGTGAATTTATTGGCGTCTTTAGAGCGGACACTAAAACCGGTGTCCCATATTTATTCTTAGGCCGCTCTAAAGATGGACTAAAATTCTCATTCGAGGGAGAACCTATCGTTTTTCATGATAAAAATGGTGATGTAGTGAAGTTTGAATATGCTTATGATCCTCGTTTAGTGGAACTAGAAGGAACATACTATATTATCTTCTGTACATCGCTTCATGGGCCAACCTTAGGTATTGGTAAAACTAAAGATTTTAAATACTTTGAATTAATTGATAATCCATTCCTTCCATTTAACCGTAATGGTGTTTTATTCCCAAAGAAAATTAATGGAGAATACGCTTTATATTCTAGGCCTTCTGATTCAGGTCATACGATGTTTGG
This sequence comes from uncultured Caryophanales bacterium, assembly GCA_946630435.1. Lineage (GTDB taxonomy): Bacteria > Bacillota_I > Bacilli_A > RFN20 > CAG-826 > Fiminaster. The sequence continues at coordinate 5,543 of CAMOYS010000031.1, forward strand.
TGATATCTTCCTTTCTTATTCTAAAGATATGGAATATTGGGGACATCATCGACATGTTATGGAAAAAGGCTATGAATGGTGGTGCGGAACAAAAATCGGCGCTGGACCTACTCCAATTGAAACTGATTTAGGTTGGTTAGTGTTCTTCCATGGTGCGAATTTAACTTGTTCTGGATTAGTTTATTCAATTGGTGCATTTATCGTTGATAAAGATGATCCAAGTAAAGTTTTACATCGATGTTCTAATTTCCTTCTTGCTCCAGAAGAACCATATGAAACCGTTGGTTATGTTGCAAATGTTTTATTCCCAGTTTCTTGTTTAACCGACTCTAAAACTGGTCGAATTGCGATTTATGCTGGTGGAGCAGACACAGTTACCGAACTCTTATTTACCGATATAGATACAGTCATTGATTATATTCTTAAATACGAAAGATAATAATTATGGAACTTGTTACTATTGCGAAAAGGAATAGCCGAATAAGAAAATTTGGCACTAAGCTAGGGAGAAGTAAGTATCTTATCTTCATGATTATCCCAGCGATAGTTTTCTATATCGTTTTTAACTATATTCCAATGTATGGTATCACAATGGCGTTTAAGGAATTCAATCCTCGTCTAGGTATTTTAGGTTCACCATGGAACGGCATTGAAAACTTTATCGCTGTCTTTGAAGAACCAAAGTTTTGGGTAGCTTTTAAAAACACCTTAATTATTGGTTCAGTTAAGATTGTTATCTCATTTTTAGGGGCAGTTCTTGTAGCTTTATTACTTAATGAACTAAGAATGAGAAGAACAAAAAAGACTATTCAAACTATCGTTACTTTCCCTCACTTCTTATCTTGGGTTGTTGTAGCAGGCTTTGTTATATCAATCTTTGCTTATCATGGTGCGATTAACTCCATCATTGAAATCTTTGGTGGGACAAGAATTAACTTTATGAAAGATACGAGTTTCTATTTTGGAGCCTATTTCCTATCTGATATTTGGAAAGAAGCAGGCTGGGGTTCAATTATTTATCTCGCTACAATGGCGGGTATTCCTCAAGACCAATATGAAGCCGCGGATATTGATGGGGCGAACCGTTTACAAAAGATTTGGCATATCACTCTTCCAGGTATTAAACCTACCGCCATCTTACTTTTAATTATGTCAGTTGGTGGGGTTTTATCTGCCGGATTTGATCAAATCTTAAACTTAACTCCAGAAATGTATATGGATCAAGTTGGTATTATCGATACTTATATCTTCTTCCATTCCATTAGAGGTACTGATGGAGCAGGTGTTGGAACTGCGATTGGTTTATTTAAATCCGTCATTAGTTTCATCCTTGTTATCACTGTTGATAGAATTGCAAAACTTTGTGGTGAAAGGGGAATTATCTAATTATGAAAAAAGATTTAATTGATAGACTTCCTCTTCGTAACAAAAGAAGTTCTAGAGAAAATAGAATCCAAGGATTAGATATTGTTATCTGTGTTATTCTTGTTATCTATGCTTTCTTAATCATCTTCCCATTCTGGAATGCTTTTGTTATTTCTATTTCTTCAGAAAATGCTTATTTAACTTCAAATCTTCTCCTTTGGCCAACTGAATTAGACTTATCTGCATATAAAGAAGTCTTCTCTAATGACCAACTCTGGGGTGGCTTTGGAATCACGATGATTTTATTAATTGGTGGCACTACCTATCAATTATTCTTCACAGTTATTACTGGTTACGCTTTATCAAGAAGTAATTGGACTGGTAAGAATTTAGTGATGAATATGATCTTAGTCACCATGTTCTTTGGTGGTGGACTTCTCCCATACTACCACTTAATTAAAACCCTCGGAATGATGGATACAATTTGGGTTATGATCATTCCAGGAGCGATTGATACATTTAATATGTTACTGATGCGTAACTACTTTGCGTCCTTACCAAAAGAGATGGAAGAAAGCGCCAAGATTGATGGGGCTAATGACATTATTATCTTCGTTAAAATCTTCCTTCCACTTTCTCTTCCAATGCTCGCTACAATCGGCTTATTCTTCGCCGTTGGTAACTGGAACTCTTGGTATAACGCATATGTCTTTATTACTAATAGACACGATTTATGGCCACTTCAAATGGTCTTAAGAACGATGATCTCTAAGATTTCATCTAATATTGAAAAACCTGATGCGGTTGATGCATTCTCACAGGGTCTTACAATGGCGTCTATTTTCTTCACCATTGTTCCAATGATGTGTTTCTATCCATTCTTACAACGTTACTTTGTAAAAGGGATAGTTGTTGGTGCTATTAAAGGATAAATAGGAGGTATTTACTTTATGAAAAACACAAAATTATTTATTCTCTCATCTCTCGCCTTACTTTCGTTAGGTGCTTTATCTAGCTGTGGTGGCGGCGGTGGTGGAGGTAATGACGAATATGATAAAGATGGTCGTCTTATCTTAAAACTCAAAAACGTCTATTTCGAGACTTTTGATGGAACAGACACTTATAGTGAGATTTTAAGTGAGAAGTTTAAAGTTCATCTTGAACCATCTAATTACTCCTATGACACATGGGATGAAGAAGTTAACACCGCGGTTAATGGTGACTCGTTACCAGATGTTTTCCAATATAACTTAAAAGCGTATAACTTTGGTTCAACCTATGAACAATGGATTAAATATGGAATGCTTAAAGCTTTACCAGATGATTTATCTAAATGGCCAAATATTAAGAGTTTAATTAATAACACTTCTAATATTGATGCTTTAAAGATAGGTGGTAAGTTATACGGTTTACCTATCGCAAATGACATTTCAAATCCTACTAAAGACTTCTCAAACTTCACTTATGTTTATCGTCGTGACTGGGCGAAAGCAATTGATGAAAAACATAAAGATCAAGCGGGATACACTCCTATTTATAAAGAAGGAGATGTTTATACTTGGGAAGAATTTAACCGTTTAGTTAAAGGTTTTAAAACCGACTTAGAATATGCTTCAGGCACTAAACAAGCCTCCGTTTTAGTGGATGAAGAATGGGGCTTCCCATCAATTACTAACTTCTATAAAGATGTTCCACATTGCTACACCAAAGATGCAACTGGACACGCCATTAACGCCTTTACTAGCGATAAATATATTTCAGGTTTAAAAAAAGCTAAACAATACGTTAGTGATGTTATTTATTCCCAAGACCAATACTTATATAAACCAAACCAAGCTAAAGAAGTTTATTTAGGTGGTCAAGCTGGTATCTTCTATGATAACTTCTCTTTCGCTAACTATATTTCTTTTAGAAAATCATTCAAACGTTTAAGAAAAGAAGCGGATCTTGATGATGGTACAGCTTTACTTAAGATTATGGGTGAAGATAATAAGTTTGCTCTTGAAGGTACAGAAAACTGGTTCTCTATGACTATGTTTAGTTATCAAATTTCTGATAACAAGATGGAGAAAGTTTTAGATATCTTAGATTATTTACTCACACCAGAAGGTACTAGATTAGCTATCTTTGGTAAGGAAGATTATGACTTTATTATTGTTGGTGATTCCGATGAATATGATTACGATGTTAACGGAGTCAAAATCAAATTAACCGAACAAGGTTGGGAACGTGGTGATGATGGAAACTACGGACCAAAGATTAATGGGGCTAAATATCTTAGATATATGGCTACTTTAGGTAACGACACTAAAGCGTATGACCCATATACTGATCAAGCTACATTCGAACTCTTAAATGACTGGATTAACGATATGAAGAAAGCTAAATCTGAGAATAAGTTAAGAGTCGTTAAAGAACCAGCGGATATCGATTGGATGTCCACGAAAACAAAGAACTCTAAGACTGAAGGTTTATTAACTGATGCGAATAACCACGTTAAAAACTACTGCTTTGACTCTCAAGGTTATAAGACTATTGAAGAATATAAGGCTAAATTTAATGAAGACGCTAACTGGGCTAAAGTCTTAGAAGAAATCAATAAAGGATTAGGATTCTAAATTTATGAACAAGGCAAGGAAAATTTTAGCATTATCATTATTACCATCTTGTCTTGTCGTTATGGCGGGTTGTAATGGTGATATTACCCCTCAAAATATGGATAAAGATAATATTGTTTTCCGTAAAGCAAACACAGTCATATCAAATTATGAGGGTTTAGGTGTTGAATGGGGTACATATGAAGACCCTGATAAACTTTCTAGTGATTCTTGGGAAAGATCTTTAAGAATTATGGCTCGACTCAATCCTCAAGTCGTTAGATGCATGCTTAACTATGACTGGTTTATCACTAATTATGATGATAAGAAGGATCAAGATAAGACTAACGATACTTGGGAATATAACTTCTCTAATAAATTAATGAATAACACTGTCGATGTTCTTCGTTATTGTACTGATCATAATATCGATGTTGCTTTTGGTTGCTGGAACGTTCCAGGCCATGTCGCAATTGATGAATATAAGATGATGGAAGAAGTTACTAGTGATATTCGTTGGGCCAAGATGACCGCGGATATCCTTGAATACTTAATTAAATTCCAAGGTATTAGATGTATTAAATACTTTGTTAACTCTAATGAACCTAACTATAAAGGGGCGAAAGGTAGTTCTAAAAACTATAACAACTCCTTCGAAATATGGGCTCAAGGAGTTAAAAATGTCCGTAAGGCACTAGACGAACGTGGTTTCACTGATATCGGTATTATCGGAGGAGACACAACTGGATTTGAAGGCACTAATGAATACTTTATGGGTATTTCAAAAGATGCTGAACTTAGAGAAAAAGTTGGAGATTATGGTTTCCACGTTTATTGTCCAAACATGATTATTGATACTGGTGATTTAGCTACCAGAATCAAAGATATGTATAAAAAGACTAAAGATAATGATGCTGGTCTTGGTGAAGTTAGATTCCCTCATATTTGGGAAGCTGGTTTATTCGATGGCAAAAACCAAGAAACCGATAGTAACGCTTTTATCGCTAATTTCTCTTATGGTTTAAGAATGGCGGATTACACTTTACAAAGTGCTATATCTGGAGTTTCTTCAGTTGTTTACTGGGACTTTGATGATGGTATGCACTTTATGTATTTGCCTGATGGTTCAGTCACTTCTAAAGGTTGGGGAATGTTCTCTTCTTTAGGTAGTGATAGCGCGGCTAAACAAAGACTTAGACCATGGTATCATTCCTCTGTTTTACTTACTAACTTAATGAGACGTGGTGGAAAGATTATCGATTCTGGAGTTAATAATCCTGAAATTGATAAGAGCTTTAGAAGTATGGGCGTTATTGGTCCAAATAATGAATTCGCTGGAGTTGTTGCGATTAATCGTGATGTTAGAGCAGCGGAAAAGACCTTTAGAATTGATGAAGATTTCACTGATTCAAATAAGATTTATGTCTATATCTATAACGAAAATCAATTAGTCATCGGTGATGATGGCTTTGTTAAACCTAATAGTGTCGTGGAAGGTAGCTTAAAGAATATTATTAAGATTAATGTTCCTGCTAACTCCATGGTGATCTTATCTTCGAAGGAGCTTTAATTATGAAACATAGACATTTATATTTATTGCTTCTTCCATTACTTCTTTCTTCTTGTGGAAACACTCCTACTCCAACAAGTAGTGACGAAGGAAGTTATGATTCTCAAACAATTGATGTTACAAGAAAATCTGGTGAAATCGCTAACTTTAAACTTTTAAGTCCAGGCAATGACTTTGTTACTGATAGCGGATTTACCTTTACTTGGGAAGCCTCTAGTAACGCTGACTTTTATCAAATTGAAATCGCTACTACAAAGAGCTTTATCAATGATGATCCTGATGAAGTTTACGTTAAAGAAAGTAATTTATTTAATCCAAAATATGAATTAACTTTCTCTCTTCCTAAAAAAGACCGTGATTACTTTTGGAGAGTAACCGCGATTAATAAAGATCATAAAAAGAAAGCGGACTCTGATGGAAAATTCTATTATAAAGCTCCAGTTGTTGGAGAACTTCAAATAGAAATTGAAGACGAACAAGATTGGGCCGTTCATAAAGAAGGTAGCCAAGCTGAAGTTAGAGTAGATCGTTCCAATTTCTTTAATAACAATAAAAACTCTTTAGCGATTGTTTTTGATAAAGAACATACTTCTGTTGGCCCTACTAGCCAAATCGGTTGGATTGTTATTACAAAGTCCGAAGACCGCGAATTATATGGCACAGATGCCTTCTATTTCAATTTCTACTATTCTGGACATGATTCCACAATCTTAATTCGTGTCCTTGATGATGATGGTGAATATTGGCATAAACAAGTCCAAGTTTCAAATAACGCGAAACAAAC
>CAMOYS010000032.1 GCA_946630435.1 uncultured Caryophanales bacterium
TATGATTTTTAATTTCACTAATTTAGATCATGAAAAAGTTATTAAGCTTTTAGACGCTAAAGAACTTAATATATCCTCTGTTGAACTTTATATCGATTATTTAAACAATCATTTTAATGATATTGATAAGGAATTAATAAATAAATATCGCACTAAATATTCCCTAAATGAATCATTTTATAAAGCCTTTTTAGAGGTTGAAGAATTGGATGAAACTAATGAAGATTTTATCGCCTTAATTAATAATTCAAAAATATCTAAGATGGACTCATTAAGCCTAAGTGATTACTTAAATGATCCATATCTAAAACTAATTAGAGGACTAAATTATAAAGAAGGAGACTGGCTTTTAACTTCTTTAGAATATAAACCATTCGAAGGATTTGTTTATAACGAAATTGAAGTTAATAATACTTATTTTGAAGAACACACTCCATTTGGATTTTTTGAAAAAGGATATAGATACCCGGCCCTTTTGGAAAAAGATGAGATTTGGATGTCACTTAATCCGCATGAAATAAATACGATGAAAGAACCGATTAAACACGCTCATGGAGATGTTTTAGTGTTTGGTCTTGGACTTGGTTATTATACCTATATGGTTTCCTTAAAAAAGGATGTTAAATCCGTCACAGTTATTGAAAAAGATAAAAGAGTTATTGATATCTTTAACAAAGTTATCCTTCCTAAAATTAATACTAAAAACAAAATTAGAGTTATTAATGATGATTGCTTTAACTATTTAAAGATTAACCACCACTTTGACTACGCTTTTATTGATATATGGCACAACGTCCATGATGGTTTGCCTTTATATCTAAAACTTAAGGGTTTAGAGAAAGAAAACACAATTCATGATTATTGGATTGAAACTTCCTTAATTGCAATGCTAAGAAGACAAATCCTCACATTATATGAAGAAAAGGTTTATGAGAAATATAGTGATGATGATTATCTAAAAGCGAATAATGAAAACGATAGAATAATTAACAAATTATATTTTTATTTAAAAGATTATCAGTTCTCTTCTTATGATGAATTCCATGATTTCTTAAAAGATGAGAATCTAATCAAACTAGCTAAACACTTAAAGTACTAAGCATAAAAAAGTCCATCCCGAGCGAGATGGACTTATTATTTGAATTATGAAGAACTATTCTTCTTCTTTTTCAATACCGGCATTTTCCATGACAGTATCAATTAATTCTTTAGCACGTTTTACAGAGAGATCACTTCTAACGTCAAGTTGGGCTGGGATATCAGCATATTTCTTAACTTTGCTAGCGTCTCTTACTGGAATTGGAGAAGTTAAATAATCATTTGGATTAAGTTTGAAATAAACTTTCATCTTCTTACCAGCGATTGTAATTTGGACATAAAGAACTTTGTGTAAACGGTAAGAATCGCCATCGACGGAGATTCTGCTCTTTAAACCATAGAGAGCTAAATATTCTTTAAGTTCATCGTATTTGTTCTTTAAATCACGATCAGCTTTACGAACCTTATCTGCAAATGGAACACGTTCGATCTTACGAGCAGCAGCACCTTCTTCAACTTCAGCTTCTTCTTCAGCTGGTTCTTCTTGAACAGGTTCTTCAACTGGTTCTTCAACTGGTTCTTCTTCAACAGGCTCTGGTTCTGGTTCTGGTTCAGCTTCAGGCTCTGGTTCTGGTTCAGGTTCAGGTTCTGGTTGTGGTTCAGGTTTTCTAACTGGTTCTTCTTCTTCGAGTTCTTTAGCAGCTTCAGCAGCGGCTTCGCCGACAACTCTAACAGCTTCATCTTTGAAGGAGGCGAGTAAGCCAACAACACCAAATAAGAAGGCTAAGAAGACAACTAAGATAACTGCACAAACAGCAACAGTTGTTGGACCACTTAAGACATGGCCAGCGAGTTTAGCACTGTTTCCTTGATAGAAACAAATAGAGAAATCTAAGATAGCAGCACCGAGTAATAAATCGATAACGCCAACGGCTGCTCTTCCTCTTTTGTTTTTAATGAAATAAATTAAGCAGATAATTGCGACAACAACACTTGCCCAGAATACTAAGAAAGCACCGACAAATGGTAAGCCAAGAACTGCAAATTCGTGGTAGGCACCACCGAAGCTAAATACACTTAAGAAATACTTGAAGGCAGATTTTAAGTAGGCAGCATTACTTCCAGAGAAAACTAATAAGATGACTACATAAGCAACAAGTAAAATCACAAGGAAAATAGCAACGATTTCAGGTAATTTAATTCTTCCTTTTGTTTTTTTGTTTCCCATAAATAAAAAACTCCTTTGACTACATTATAATTTTATTTAAATAAAAGACAAGTACCAAAATTAAAAAAATTGATAGGAAGTCCACTATTTTTTTCAATCTTCCCCTATAATTGCTATGATTAAATCGACCATTTGTTCCATTTCTTCTAAACAAGCAAATTCGAATTTTCCATGATGATTATAGCTTCCTGTACCAAGATTTGGGCATGGAGTTCCTAAAAAGGAAAAGGTTGCGCCATCAGTTCCACCACGGGTTGGTTCATATTCAAAATTAATACCAACTTTCTTATAAGCCTCTTCTGCTTTTCGAGTAACTTCTGGGCATTTATCAATAACTTCTTTCATATTACGATATTGATCTTTAAAGGTGAGAGTTATAGAAGATTGAGGGAATTTCTGCATAGTTTTTTCTTTAGCAGTCATAAAATCTTCAACTTGTTTATTTAAAATATCCATATCGTGATTTCTTAAAATATAAGTTGCTTTAGCTTCTTCAACACTACCAGAGATAGAAGTTATATGATTAAAGCCTTCTCTTAGTTCGGTTTTTTCAGGAACCATATCTTTCGGTAGATTATTAATAAATTCATTTAAGACAGTAATAGCATTAACCATCTTGTTTTTAGCGTCTCCAGGATGGATGGCTTTGCCTTTAACTTCGACTAACGCACTTTTAGCGTTGAAGTTTTCTATAGAGATATATTTTGGGTCTGCTCCATCAATGGTGTAAGCATATTTAGCGCCGTATTTAACTGGATCAAAATGTTCTGGTCCACGGCCAATTTCTTCATCAGGTGTAAATAAAATAGCCATAGGATGTCGCTTATTTTCATCTAAAGTAAGATACTTTTCTAAAGCAGTCATGATGATAGCAACGCCCGCTTTATCATCAGCTCCTAATAATGTAGTTCCATCTGTAGTGATTAAAGTTTTTCCTTTAAGCTCTTTTAATTTATTAAATTCCTTATTAGATAAATAAAGACCACTTTTGCCTAATGGAATATCTTTTAAATCATAATTTCTAATTATTTGAGGTTTAACATCTTTGCCACTGCACTCTAAAGCAGTATCAACATGTGAACAAAAACCAATTGTATCTAAATTAGGATTACCATTAATTTTTGCGTATAGTCTTCCATATTGATCAATTTCCCCTTTTACTCCTAAATCTTCTAATTCTTTTTTAAGTAAGTTTAAAAGATCATATTGTTTCATCGTGGATGGAGTAGTTAAAGACTCTTCATCGCTTTGAGTGTCAATCTTAACGTAATTAATAAATCTTTCTAATAATTCCATAATTTGTCTCCAATCTATATAAGCCAGAATCTAAGTGCTTCATAAAGTTCATTTGACCAAGCCGCTTCATTATGTTCCGCTTGAGAAACATATTTCATTCTTACTTGATCATGATTAAATCCTAGACTTAATAAATAGTTAAAGGTGTTAAAGGTGGATTTAACAAATGCTTCTTCAAATCCTTTACCTCCAACATATAAATATAATTTCCCTTGTTTCTGAGGGGTTAAGCCATATGAATTTAAGATATTCTCCCATCCTTTTTTCGAATAAAAGAAGAAAGCAGGAGAGAAAGATAAAGAGAAACCAAACGTTTCGGGGGCGTATATATAAGCATAGAACGCCATAATGCCACCCATCGAAGATCCACCGATACCAGTGTTCTTTTTATCAGGTTTTGTAAAGAATAAGGAATCAATAAGAGGCTTTAATGTTCCCCTAATATAATCAATATATTTATTAGCGAATGGATGATTTGGTCCATCTTTACGAAACTTAGTTTTAACTGGATAAGGTGGGTTAAGTTCGTTGCATCTTTCTTGTGGAATCTTAGGGCAATCAATCCCTACAGCAATCGCACTAACATTATCTTCTTCCAGTAATTTATTCACTACTTTATCAAATTTCCATTCTCCATAGGCACTTAAATAAGCATCCACTAAATTCTGCCCATCAGAAAAATAAATAGTAGGAAATCGGTTATTTTTGTTTTTAAAGTCATAATTTGGAGGTAACCACACTCTGATATATCTTTCTTCATTATGAAAAGGAAGTTTGAATTTTGCACAGTAATAATAGCCATACTTTAAAGTAGTTGGGCTAGCCAAATATCTTTTAAATGGTCCGATGTGATTAGGTATATTCATACTCTTATTTAATTGCTAAATCGTTATAGTTATATATTCTTTGGGTTTTGGAAATGTTCTCGGTTTGGTTAACTTTGTTGCCCCAATCTGGATTAGCTTCATTTTTATTCCATTTAACAACGATAAAGGTATCATCTTCTCCCATGGAATAACCACCAACGTTTCCTTCCATTGTTAAATCTTTCCAAGTTCCATTATTACTACCTTTCCAAGTCCAGAGTTTATATTGATAGTTTGTGTCTAAATTATAAATAATTAAGTCTTTATTAATTAAAGCATTAGTCTTAATTAGATTTAGAGTTTTAGAAACACTTCCGTTATCATTTGTCGCGGTAAATTTAATACTGATTAATCCATTAGAAAGTGATTCACCTAAAGTTAAAGTATTTGTATTTAAAGTCTTAGCTTGAGTGTTATTAATAGAATAAGTGATTGTTTTGGCATTACTAGCGTTAACAGTAATAACTGTAGAGCCACTATAAACTTCATTTGGAACAGTTGGATTTAATTGAGGAACGCTTTGATCTCCGCCATTATCTGGCACTAAAATACAGGCGTTATTAGTGAATTTAGCGCTGACTTGCCCGTTACTAACATTAAATTTAGCATTACTAACTAAATCAGTATAAGTTCCATTAGCTAAACCATTAACGTTAACTGTAACAGTAGTAGATGTGTTAGCAATATTAATAATTGCAGCGCCAGCATTTGAACCACTTCCACGAACATTAACAAAGCAACCATTATTGTTATTAATTGCTTCGGCTTTATTAATGTAACGATTATGGAAGAGGTTAATAGCTTTGATTTCACTATTCTTCCAATAGTTTGTGCCTACTTCACCAAAGATAGTGTTATAACCATCTGGACGGACGAAGAATAAACTGGAGGCATCTTTACGGCTAGCTTGGATCATGTAAGCTTTGTTGATATCTTCCACTGCTATATTTGTGGTTTGTTTATTATCATTTGCGTATGTATCATGTGATTCGGCCCAAAGAACTAACTTATCCGCAGATACTTTGGAATTATATTTATCATCTAGTTTAGAAATGTTATCGCCAGTAACTCCACTTAAAATCTTTTCACCTTGTTTGTTATCGATAACAGACATATATTCGGTATAACTTGAATAAGAACGGTTAACACCACAGGTAGTTAAGATTTCTCCATAATAATATGGAGTGTCTTTACCTTTAGATGTGGCATATGAAGTTGCAGCATTAAGAATATTAGGCCAATAATTAGAAGCGTAATCACCATCATCAGGGGTTTCAATATGTTTAGCCGCGTCAAATCTAAAACCACTTACCCCACAGTCGATATATTCTTTTAGCAATGAAATAACTCTTTCTTGGACTCTAGTGTCTTCGGTTTTTAAATCAGGGAAGTCACCGATTGTACCTTGAACAATAGATTGGAGGTTATTGTCATCAGCGCTTTTTCCTAAAGTATGAATTAAATTGTTATTTTTAATAACTGGTTCATAATCCCCTACTTTGGAATTTAATGAAGTTCCATTACCACCTGCTAAATGGTTAGAAACAACATCTACGATAATCTTTAAACCTTTTTCATTAGCTTTGGAGCATAAATTAGCGAGTTCTGATTTAGTTCCTAAAACATTTTGATTAGATTGAGCGATAGAAAAACCATAAGGTTGATATAGTTTCCACCACTGAGATTTCCAGGTTTGACCAGTGTAATAATCTTTTTGAGGTTGTAAAGGAGATAGTTGAATAGAACCATATCCAGCATTTTTAATATCATCTAAACGAGAAATAACATTAGAAATGCTCCAATCCCAGGCGTGAAGGATATTGTAGTTTTGAATAGAGTCACGACTTATTGGATCTCCACCTTCACTAGTAGATGTATCAGTTGTGCCGCCTTCTGAAGTACTTGTACCGCTTTCAGAAGTAGAAGTGCCAGGATTTCCACTATCATTTGAATCATTTGTATTTGATGGGTTAATAGCCCCACCACAAGAAGAGACAAGTAAAGATATTGGAAGAAGTAATAAAGCGAGGGATTTATTCATATTTAGGCTCCTTTAGTATTACTAAATAACAAATATATTGTAGCGCAAATAAATAACTTTATAAGTTTTTATTCTAAATACGCTCTTCAAAGAAATTTAAGATGTCATTCATTAATTCTATATTTATTTCGCTCGTTTTATTTAAGTCGATAGTGGAAATATATTCATCGGCATATGTTTTAGCGTTCTCTCCATATGTTCTTTCTATTTCTCTAAGATGAGGTTCCACAACTTCATCGATATATTTATGACTACTTAAAGAAATCCATGGAGAATTATGCCCCATTCCTTCTATTAAATTGAGTTTAACGTTATTAAGGTTTTCTTTCCTTAACACTTCATATTGAGAAGTACGTTTATAGTCAACGGTGTTATCCTTATCACCTTGAACAATATAGTAACCAATGTTGGGATTAGCTTTAACTGCATCACTAGCGTTAACAAATAGTTTATTGCCATGAATAACGCTACAGCTGAAGGTGAAAGCAGGTTTCGTAAACGCCATAAAATTACCAACATTACTTAGAGCAAGTTGATACATCAAATTACATGGAGTATCGTAGCCAGATAATGATGCTACTGCTTTAACATAACTATTAGTTAAGGTTGTCGAAACAACACCATAAGCACCCCATGAATGGCCAAATAAACATATAGGAAGTCCAGCCAATTTAGAAATTTCCTTAACTTTATTTAATGCGCTATCAAGGCAACTTTTAGAGTGGTATAAGTTATGCATAATACCGCTTGATTTGCCACAACCTGCCATATCGATAGCGAAAACATCAAAGCCATGAGCTAAAAAATAATCTTGGTAAATCGCGTGCTCTGAATCGGAAAGATCATTAACTCCATGAGCACTTACCACTAAACCTTTTGGAGAAGATGTTTCATATAAATAGCCATATAGAGTATCGCCATCTAAATTAAAGGTGTATTCTTCGCGATTAGCTAAAGAAGAAAAATCTTTTCTATTTTTAAATATTTTATATCGAGGTAAATCTAAATCTTCTAAGCTGCTTCCTCTTCTTTCCATAATGTTTTGATCCGCAATTTTAATAGCGATAATTCCAGATGCAAAATAAGTCACTACTAAGGAAGGAATAGCAATTGATAAAGAAACAATGGTGCGTTTTAAGTGTTTATTCATTAATAAATAGAATAAAACAAATAGTTAATTTAAGGAATAACACAATTATTCTTTTTCTATATTTATTAATGGTTATAATAACTATTGGCTCTTTTAAAAGAATGTGTGCTAGGAGAAAAAATAGATGACCCCATTAATGATATTATGTGTATTCATTCCTTTCTTTGGAACAATATTAGGAAGTGGAATGGTATTCTTTCTTAAGAAAGAAATTAATCTCAAAGTTCAAAAGATTTTGATGGGTTTTGCCGCGGGAGTCATGATTGCCGCGTCTATTTGGTCACTCTTAGAGCCTGCTATCCATAGCTTTGATCCAGCTGATTTTAAATCATGGCTCGTCCCTGCTATCGGTTTTTTAGTGGGTGTTGGTTTTCTTCTTTTACTTGATATTATCACTCCTCATATGCATAAAAACGATGAAGAGGAAGGTATTAAAACTAATAAACTATCTAAATCATTTAAGATGGTTTTAGCGGTTACGATTCATAATATTCCTGAAGGTTTAGCCGCTGGTATAGTTATCGCCGGAGCGTTAAATGGTTCTTTAAATGAACAAGCGATGCTTGTACTGGCCATTGGTTTAGCAATTCAAAATTTCCCTGAAGGTGCCATTATTTCAATGCCACTTAAAGAAGAAGGGCAAAGTAAAGTTAAAGCGTTTTTATATGGATCTTTATCCGGCGTTGTTGAACCTATTGCTTCTTTAATTGCTATTGGTTTAACTGCTTTAGTAACAGTAATTCTTCCTTACACTCTTGCTTTTGCAGCAGGCGCTATGATTTATGTAGTTGTCGAAGAATTAATTCCAGAAGCAAACCAAGGAAAACACTCTAACTTAGCCACTATCGGTTTAGCGGTTGGTTTCGTCTTAATGATGATCCTTGATATCGCTTTAGGATAATTTTATAAAAGAAAAAAGGCATTAAGCCTTTTCCTCAGTTTCTTCTCTATCATCTTCATCTTTATATTTTCTTAAAGGAAGATATTTGAATACTTGTCTTTGATAATCACTATATTTTGGATATTTGCTTGAAGAGATTGATTCACCAAATGTTGAACTTCCTAAGAATAATAGGATTAAGAATAATGGTCCAACAAGAGTCATATTGAAGACTCCATACATTGTCGCACCCGCTCCTAAAACAAAGAAATATAAAGCGAACCAGAAGCCTTGTTCACCAAGGTAATTTGGATGACGTAAATAGCCCCATAAACCAATTGTATTAAAGCCGCGACTATATGGTTCATCAAGTTCTTCTAAGCTCTTTCCTTCGTTAAGAAGGGCTTTTTTAGTTTGATGGAATTTCCATTGCTCTTCATCAGCGATAAGTTCAATAACTAAGAATAAAGCTGCAGAGATTGAAGCAATATAATCGAATAAACCAAATGTAGCAGTTGAACCAACACAAGCTAAGGCTGGCAAACAAATCGCTAAAACAAGAAGGTTTTGATAAATAGAAATGAAGAATAAATCAAATAAAGCCCAAAGGAATCTATTCTTTAAGATGCTATTTTTACGTAAGATAGCCCAACGGTAATCTTCTTCACCTTCCCAGAATTTGAGTCGATAAGCCCCTTTACGAGCGAAGTTAAAGGTTAATCTAATTCCCCATAAAGTAACTAAGATAGCGTAGATTATTAATCTAATATCCATTCCACCTTTAATAGCGATAACCCAAGTATAGGCAATTGGAAGAAGACTCCAGAGTTTATCCATTTGGGAGTTATTACGAGAGATTTCTCCTACTACAAAACAATATAAGGCACTACTACCACAGATGATTAAGAGAATATAAAAAATCTCAAGTTGAGTTTCGTTAAATGTATATCCTCCTAAAACAATTGAAAGGGTTGCTAAGGTTAATATAACTACAACTGAGATAATTGTTGGAATTAATTTTTTCATATAAGAACTCCTTCGTTTTCAATAAAACAACAAATGCGATTATAACTTTATGTAGATAAAAAAGCAAAAGGAATAATACCTAGTTAAGATAGATTATTATCCATTTTTATTTCGAATATCAGATGATAAATCGTCGATATGATTTCGAATTGAGTCACCATAACGATGATATAGTTTAATAAATATATCAACTAGTTCAGGATCAAATTGTGTCCCTTTATAACGTTCTAATTCCCTAAGTGCATATTCATCAGTTAGCGCTTTACGATAACTTCTATCGCTAGTCATCGCATCAAATGTATCAGCGATTGTAACAATTCTAGCTTCTAATGAGATTTCTTCACCTTTAAGTTTATCTGGGTAGCCTGTTCCATCATAGCGTTCATGATGGTTACGGGCGACTTTTTCAAAAATAGGAAATTCTTTGATTCCTTTTAAAATATCACCACCTAAACTAGAGTGAGATTGGATGATTTTATACTCTTCATCGGTTAATTTACCTGGTTTAGTTAAAATGTCTTCTTTAATACCGATTTTTCCAACATCATGAATTAGACCCGCAAAATAGATTTGTTCGCATTCTTGATAGCCTAAACCAAGTTCTTCAGCGATACCTTTTGCGTATGCTGCCACTCTAAAAGAGTGACCATTTGTGTAATGGTCTTTCGTGTCGATAACTTGAGCTAAAGAAGATAATGTTTCAAGAGTTAATTCTTCATATAATTTCTTTTCTAAATCTAATTCTTGAGTTCTATTTTTGACTTGAATCTCTAAGGATGCTTTAAGTTCATTAAGTTCTTCTAAAGTTCTAATAAGCTTAATATAATCAGGTGTTTCGATGGAAAAGAAAACAATTAACGCTCCAATTGCAATACCAAAGTCAGAAAGAAGAACTTTTTGGAAAGCAAATAATTGAAGGAAAAAACTAATAAAGAAAGAGGCATAAAATAAGATTGTGGAAACAATTTGCTTCTTATTAAATCTATCTCTTTTAATAACAAAAATGACAAATGATTCTAAAGTAAATAGAACTGCTAAAAGATTGACTAAAAGATAAATTGGGCCAGGACTATAGGCAAAATCTTTAGTGTAATCAAAGTAGAAAAAGAAGCCAGTAAAGTTATTAACGAATAAGGCAATTCCATAAAGACCTAATATTATAGCGCTTGATATAGTAATAATTTTTCTAAAGCTATCAGTTTTATTGTCACCAAAGGCAACTGAGACACAATACGATAAAAATAAGATTGCCACTACAGCGCCAGAAAGGAAATATAATCCATTAAGGAACATATTTAGGAAATGTGGGATATTGTGAGCGTAATCATTAGTAATTACGGTTATGATATCTAGGAGAATCATTGTTAACGTTGCAAATAAAAATACTTTGTATCTTTTGTTAACAACATTCGTGGATGAATAATAAAGAGAAACAATCAAAATTAAGATGATTGTAATTACCACCGACGCAATCGAAAAATAAATATTGTACGATAAATTCATTGTATCTATATTAGCAACACAGTTTTTAAATTACTACATATTTTTTACAGGTTTATTATATAAAAGTAGAGTGGTTACAAAACATTCGAAAAACGCTAAAGTAGATAAATGTTAAATCTTAATTGATATTGGTTACTTTAAAAAGCAAACGATATATTTCAGTATATTTTTGTAGTTTTTTAAGGCAAATTCCGTCGCTTTTCATTAGATTTTTAAATAATATTTATTAACAAATTCTCTATTTTAAAAAGAGAATTATTTCTCATTAAAAGTCATATAAAAACCGACTAAGCATTAGCCTAATCGGTCTTAGTTTTTGACATTTTTCTTTATTAGATTGAACTAATATAATGTGTGGCAATTCAGTTCGATTCCTTGATTAGCTTTGTCGCTTAGATAGTTTGGAATCCCCAAACATCAAAACATCTTTTTCTGCGTCGAATGTAAAGGAGATTTTGTCACCAACTTCATATGGCGAAGAATAATCACCAAAGCTTTCAAGACTAGTTACAATAAATGATAGTTCTTTTGTTTCATCATTATAATCGAAGCTACTAAAATAATATTCGTAACAAATTTCATAATTAGAAAAATTATTAGTGCTAAAGTTAAGAACATAGCAATAGCTAGAATCAAGCCAGTACGTTCCATTAAAATAGTTCTTATCAGTTCCTAATGCTGGAATGATTATGGATTTGGCATCTATTTCGTTTTGGCCTTCTTCGTCAGAAAAATATCTATCGCAGACATCGCAGGTCCAATATTCGATGTTGCCATCTTCAAGGCGAGTTGCTTCTTTTCCTTCGTGAT
>CAMOYS010000033.1 GCA_946630435.1 uncultured Caryophanales bacterium
GCTTATCCGATTATGAAGGAGGAAAAGTCGCTTCTAATTTAGAAGAAAGTCATTTTGATTATTCAAAAACCTCTTTAAAAAGCTTAAACACTAACACGGGAGACTTTAATTGTTTAGGCTATGAAGTCTTAAGAGTAGTTAATTTAGGCGATGGAAATTACCGTTTAAAAGATGCCGAATATAGCGTTTCTGATGGGGTTATCACTATCGATCGAGATTATTTAAAAACATTGGAAACCAATTCTGATTACAAATTTAGAGCGATTACCGATTTAACCGATTTTGATTTCTATGTGTCCACACCAAGCGTTGGAGTTCAAGTCATCTCTTCGGTTGAAAAGTATTATCGTGGGGATAGCTTAAGATTTGAATTTAGTGAAGACACTGTAGTTAGTAAAACATATATCGATAACGAGGAGTTTGAATTTGGATATATTGCCTCTAGTAACATCCTCACCATTGATAAAGAAGCCGCTCTTAGATTAGTAAGTGGTAAACATACCGCTAAATTCTTTACAAATAGCGGACGTCCGGAAGCTGAATTCTCATTATATGAATCCGTGGAAATCATTCCTGAGGTTCCGCCAGCACCAAATCACACATTTTTCTTCATTGATATTGGAATATTTGCCGTTCTCATTTTGGGATATGTTTTATTCTCCAAAATTTTGAAACGCTAATAATAGATAGGAGGTATGAATATGGCCGAAAAAGCATTAGTGGAAGAATCCTTCAATCCTGAGCAATTCGAAGAAAAGCCGCATTCTAAATGGGAAGAATGGAAAGCCAATTTCAAACGTAGAGGATGGATTTTATTGTTCATCTTACCAGCTTTAATCTACGTCATCATTTTCTGTTACATCCCAATGTATGGAATTCTGGTGGCTTTCCAAAATTATATGCCAGGAGACCAAATCATTGGTGCTTCAACACAATGGATCGGATTTAATAACTTCCTGACATTCTTCTCTAATCCAAACTTCTGGGATTACTTCACGAATACATTCTTGCTTTGTATTCTCGGATTTATCGTTGGATTCCCGCTACCGATTATTGTTGCTTTATTACTAAACTCTGTCCGCAGTCATAAAGTGAAAAAGGGTTTACAAATCTTATTCTATGCCCCGCACTTCATTTCTCTTGTCGTCTTGGTTGGTATGCTCAGACTCTTATTTGACTCAGGCGGATTAATCGATCAATTAAGTATTAGATTAGGCGGAGATGCGAATGGTCTTAAGTTATTCTTATCTCCAGAAGCCTTTAGACCTTTATTTATCTTCTCAGGAAACTGGCAAGATTTTGGATGGTCCGCAATTATTTATTTAGCAGCTTTATCAGGTGTTGATCCTTCACTACACGAAGCTGCCAAAATTGATGGCGCTTCTCGCTTTAGAAGAATCTTCAGCGTTGATTTACCAGCAATTGCCCCAACCATCGTTATGTTAATGATTCTTTCAGTTGGAAACTTGATGAGCTGTGGTTATGAGAAAGTCTTGCTTATGCAAACACCAGGAAACTTAGCCACCAGTGAAATCTTATCAACTTATGTTTACACCTTTGGTTTAATCGGCGGTCAATATGGCGTTGGTACCGCAGCAGGTTTATTTAACTCTGTTATCAATGTCGGATTATTAGTTATCGCTAATTTCACATCAAAGAAAATATCCGGAAATGGAATGTTCTAGTAGGAGGGTATCAAATTATGGAAATTAGTGAATTAAAAAAATTAAAGAAACAAAACAAGATTAAAGAAAGCAAGAAAGATTACATTTATTACGTTATCTGTGGAGTTATTTTAACAATCTTGGCTTTAGTGGTTATCTATCCTCTTTATTACATTGTTATCGCTTCTATTTCTAATGCGGATTCCGTTATGAAAGGGGATGTTTGGATTTATCCAATTAAATTAACATTCTCAGGCTATCAAACATTATTTAATAACGAAGATGTTTGGAGAGGCTACTTTAATACCTTGGCTTACACTGTATTAGGTACGATATTTAACGTAGCTTTAACCATTCCTGCTGGATGGGCATTATCAAGAAAATATTTACCATTTAGAAAACTAATTATGGCTTTACTAATTATCACGATGTTCTTCGGTGGTGGATTGGTTCCATATATCATTCTCTGTCGTTCATTAGGCTTATATCAAAACCCATTAATCCTCATTATTGGTGGTGGCGTTTCTGTTTATAACGTCTTTATGTGCAAATCGTTCTTTGAAAGCAATGTTCCAAAGGAAGTATTAGAGGCCGCAGAAATTGATGGGGCAGGTGAAGTGAGAGTCTTCTTTGACTTAATTCTTCCAATTGCTAGTTCTATCATCAGCGTTATGGTCTTGTTCTACGCAGTCGGACACTGGAACAACTATATTGATGCTTATATTTTCAATATTGATAAGAGTTTCTATCCACTTCAAACCGTTATTAACGGAATGCTTAATTCCACCACAACTGGTGAAGGTGAAGTGGTTATTGAACAAATGCGTATGGCCACGCAAATCAAATTTACATCGATTATTGTTGCGACATTACCAATCTTAATCTTGTATCCAATGATTGAAAAACACTTCGGTCAAGGCGTGCTCGTTGGTTCGTTCAAATAGGAGAGATGATATGAAGAAATTAATTACTGGAATATCGGTTGCTCTTGTTTGGCTAATAGCATCCGCCGCATTTGCGGTACTGGGTACAAATCAAAATACATCCGGAGATGAATTTGTCGTTCTTACAGTTAAAGAAGATTCCGTCAAAGACTATAACACAATGCCAGTTTTTAAGGATTTAGCTAATGAAACCGGTATCGATGTGAAATGGATTTATAACACTTCCGCACAATATTCAAACAATACTGACCCAGTTGGTATTAAAGGAATTGATGCGATTTACCATTCCGGTTTCTCAAATCTTAAATTATATGATTATGGCCGTCGTGGAAGAATTGTGGCTATTGATCAATATTTATCAAGCATGCCTAATTTCAAAAAGATATTAGATGAAAGAAAAGATATCTTAGAGGCCCTTAAATCACCAGATGGACACATCTATTCCCTCCCTAGAGTGGAAGAAATGGGTCTAAAAGCATACCCTAATATTCTTTATTTAAATAAGAAATGGGTGAAGAAGTTAATTGATGATAACAAATTACCCGCTGGATTAACTTTAACGGAAAGAGATTTAAAAGATGGCCTTGATTTATCGAGAAATGAATTCAAAGGCATCTTACAACAATTCTACGCTAACGATATGGATGGAGATGGTTCAACATCTAATGAAGTTCCACTATCATTCGTCACTAGCAACTGGCAAGGAAATGAGGCAGATTTAATCGCTTCCTTCGGTTTGCCAGAAAATCGTGAACACAAAACCATTATTGAAGATAAAGTAACATTTACCTTCACTGATGAGAAATGGTTCAATGCGGTCAGAGAACTCGCAACTTGGTTTAATTCGAAGCTCATTAGAGCAACTTCCTATACCCAAGGAGATAACGACTTCTTAGCAAAAGGTCAAGATGGCCGTTATGGTTCCTTCTATTGGTGGGAAAAGAATACCGTTCTTTCTAAGGAATTTAGAGATGATTATGTGATCGTCTTACCACTTAGAAATGATGATGATATCGACCCAGAAACAGGAAAAGGAAGAAGATATGTTGGTGTTTCTAATGAACAAGAAATCGAAAAAGGCGAATGTGTCATTTTGGAAACTTGCCAAGATAAAGAAGGTTTATTGAGTTATTTTGATAAATTCTTTGAACCACTTTATTCCGCACAGTTGAACTATGGTTCTATCAAATCAGGAGCCTTCTTACCAGAAAAAGTAAATGGAAAGCTCATTCCAAACGATGATCATGGTAGTCAAAGCGCTGATGACTTCAGAATGAAAAACGCTCCATATGGTGTGGTCTATTTAACAGAAAAAGTCTGGGAGGAAAGCGTGGAAATGGAATCTAGAGCGAAACAACGTCTTGAAGATTTGAAAAACTACGTAAAGCCATATTCGTATAAAAACGCTAAGGCAATTCCAAATCTTAACTACACACAAGATGAACTAGTGACTCTTAATGTTTACGAATCTTCTTTATCAAATAATGTGAAGAGCTGGTATGTCACAAGCGTGACAAATGGAGGAATCCCCTCAAAAGAATCTTGGCAAAATTTCTTGAACACTAACAAAGCATCTATTGAAAAGGTTCTTGAAATCAACCAAAGAGCATATGACCGCTACTTAGCGGCTACCCAAGGCAAATAACAAAGGAGACTTATGAAAGGAATAAGGATTTTAGGTGATTATATTCTTGAAATATTAGTCATTACTATACTTGTTGCTGTTTCAGCCGCGAGTGTTATCTTCTTTATTCCAATGATGGTTGGTCTAACGGGATATTTCAAAAATAAAAAAGACGTTCGTTTATTTAGAGATATCTTCATAACGATAAAAGAGAATTGGAAAATATTAATTCCTTATTCACTATTCCAATTAGCGATTATTGTAGCTCCAACCTTGAATATCTATTTCTTAAACACACATCCAGAAAGTATGAATTATTTCTTTCTTGGAATTAGCTATGCCGCATTAGTTTTTGGAAGCATTTACTTTGTAACCGCTCCAACAATTATTGTGAATATGAACGTCAACTTCTTTCAACTATTGCGGAATGGCTTCATGCTCCTATTTGGTTCTTTCTTTAGAACCTTACTAGCCTTAGCTATCGTCGCTGGAGTGATTGCAGCCATACTTCTATATCCATATGTAGTAATTGCCACATTATATTTAGCTCCGCTACTCATCACTAAGCTAATGATTGAAAACTTCTACGTCTTAAAGGCAAGAGTGTTAGGAATAAATGTCTATCAATTAAAACAAAAAGAACTCTCAGACAATTATCTAGATGAAAATGGAAACATTAACCATTCTGAGGGTGAAGGAGGAAACAAATGAGAAAAAGTAAATATTTAGTCGGTTTGTTACTATCGATACTTGCTCTAACAAGTTGTAATAACAATACCGCTTCAACTTCTAACTCAGCTCCGTCAATTATGGGAGTTAAAGGTTTTCAATGCATCGTTAACACCACTGTCGATTTTCTTGATGGAGTTGTGGCATTAGATAAAGAAGATGGAGATATTACTCCTAATTTAAACATAACTGTTTCCCCAACTATTGAAGTTTCCGAAGATGGATACGCTACTTTTACTAAACCTGGCGAATATCAAGTACTTTATAAAGTCACTGATAGCGAAGGTAGAACCGCCCAAAAGAATTCTTATATCGAAGTCTTAACTAGAGAAGAATATCTTAACTTTGCTATGCCATCTGGATTCTATTCGGAAGTAAATGGATCGGCAAAGTTTACAGAATGTGGAATGATTAACGGCAAATTCGTCGTCAAAGGAGAAGGACATCAAATCGCAGAAGATTTAAAAGTTAATCGTCAATTCTCCTTAAAATCAAATACCTTATATACATTTAAATACACAATTGATTCCCAATGTGCGGGAAAAGTTAAAGTTTTAGCGAATAACGTATATTGTGGAGAAGCCAAATTAGTGGTTGGGGGTAATATTCTCTCATTTGGTCATATCGTCCAATCAGATGAAGATTATGAAGATGTCGTAATTTCCTTGTGCTTTGGCAATATTGTCGGAAATGTCGATTTAGTCATTGAAGCTGTTGAAACCACATATCCACAAAACGAAGGAGAAGAAATCGATTTAACTGGCGATTTTGATTTTGGTGGAAGAGTTGAACCTAACTTCAATACCTCTTTACCAGTTAGAGGAAATGCTTTCTCCACACTTGATGGTAAAGAAGGTGTTCTCGAGGTTACCGCATCTTGCACCGACATTTGGGAAGGTGGAATGTTTATTAATACCGGCGTCACTTTAAAAGAAGGGACAAAATACACCATTTCTTTCGATATGGATGTCGAAAAAGAAAAATATTATGAAATCGTCTTCAGATGTGGCAAATGGGGTGGAGAGAATAACTACACAACCGAATATATGAATCCAGATTATGTTGATGTAAAAGGACCTGTGGTTGTGGAAATTGAAGCTTCCATTGCTAAATTAGATACCTTATTTATCTACGTTCAATCTGGAACAGAGACTAATACGATTAGAATGAGCAATCTCAAAATCATCGAACATTTGAATGCTTATGGTCGCGATACTTATCCAATTCAAGATTATGAAGAATACCATGATTCCTTAATTGGAGAAGCCACTTTTACATCCACACTCGGCGCATTTAAATATCATATTAATAAATTTGGTTCCGTTGATAGTAATGAAAAAGTAACTAGTCCCGCTTTCTTTGTTAATGGTAGCGGTGGTAACTATGTTTTGACCTTCAAGGCAAAGGCTAGCGCACCAATTGAAGCGGTTGTTGCCGCTCCTGTTAAAGGTGGATGGGACCCAACTATTTTATGGCAAAGAATCTACTTAAACACTGAAGAACAAGTTTTCACTTTCTTCATGAACGCTAATGGAGCGGATCGTGATTATACATTTGTTTGGCAATTCGGTTCTGATAAAAACCAAGCTTTTGAAAATGTCGATATCGATGTATACGATGTTTCAATTTGCTTAAGAAATAGAGAGTTAGATGGTTAATTAAAATGATTTTAGAAGAGATAAATCAATATATCCGCGAGAAGGAGAATAAAATCAACAATCAATATCGACTCAAATATCATATGAGTCCTCGCGTTGGTTGGATGAATGACCCTAATGGTCTAGTGTTTTATCATGGCCAATATCACTTATATTACCAAGCCAATCCTTATCGCACTCGCCCTGGACAAATGATGTGGGGACACTTTGTCTCTAGCGATTTAATATCCTTTAAAGACGAAGGAATAGCTTTAGCATTAGAAAAAGAGGGAGAAAATGCCTATTCTGGTGGCGCTATTGTTGATGAAGATAAGATTAATATCTTCTATACATTACACTTAGAAAAGCAATCTCAAGAAATAAGATATGATGGCGATATCCTTGAAGGTGTGGAAATCTTAACTGAAAAAGAAAATGAAAAAAGAAAGACTGCTCCTCGTCCAATCGAAGGATTAGATGTCAAATGTGAAGAAGTTTATCACTCTATTAGCGATGGTTATTCTTTTGATAAAGGTGAATTGGTATTTGATAACGAATCTTTACCAATAAACATTAGCCGCGCTGATTTCAGAGATCCATGCCCCGTCAGAATTAAAGATACATATTATATCTTTGTTGGTGGAAAAGATTTAAACACCAATAAAGGTGTGATTATTGTACTTAAGAGTAAGAACTTACATAGATTTGAATATGCCTTCTTATTAGGTCCATATTACGAACTCGGTGATATGGCGGAATGCCCATCCTACTTCAAAGTGGATGATAAAGATGTTTTGCTCGTTTCGGGAAGTAACACAGTGAGAAGAGATAATGATTTTAAAAACATCAATTGTTCTAACTTTATCGTTGGTGATTTAGATTTTGAAAAAGGAACGATGAAAGTTGATTTCATTAAAGAAATTGATAAGGGACCTTCCTTCTATGCTCCACAATTTATTAGAGAAATCAATAAGCCTGTTATGGTTGGTTGGTTAGAAATGTGGTCCAAGAAATATCCAACTTCCATATTCAAACACGGCTATGTTGGTGCGTTTTCAATTCCAAGATTAATCTCCATCAAAAATAATGATGTTTACCAATGGCCAATTGATGAACTAGAAAAATATGAAAAGGAAATAGATGGCGATATCATTCCTCGTACATCCGATATATATCTCGAGTTAGAAAAAGGTTCTTCTTTGATATTAAAAGGTGGGAACGGGAGTTTATTCATCGGTAACGATGAAAGAGGCGTATACTTCGATAATCGCAATGGAAACAGCATGTACGAATCAATTCGTCATACGAATAACCAATACGACCATGCTTCTTTAAGAATTTTACTCGATACATCAAGTATTGAAATATTCGTGGAAAATGGAAAAGAAGTTATAAGCGATAGATTCTATATCGATGGAAAATGGACATTAGAAACAAATGGAATAGTCAAAAATATCAAAGTAAAGGAAATAGGTGATAAGCAATGAGAAAAACAAATTTATTAGCTTTAGCAGTGGCGTTATTACTCTCCGCATGTAAGGAAAGTGGAATCAATCAAGCGGGAGCCACTGTTTTCCCAGCGTCCACAATTGATGATTCCGTCGCCATTACAATGGGTGACGTCATGCCATTTTATGATAATGGGACAATGAATATTTACCATTTAAGAAATATCACCGGTTCTAATAGCCTTTTCTATCACCCAATTGCTAGATTAACGACCTCCGACTATATCCATTATAGAGACGAGGGAGTCGTTTTAGATTACGAAGAAGATATTTCCTCAATCGATGCAGCGTTAGGAACTGGATCATTTATAAAAGATGATAACGGCCTATATCACTGTTTCTATACTGGCCATAACGGAAACGCTCATGATGAAGATGTCCAACTACCACATGTTGAAGCTATTAGACATGCGACAAGTCCTGACCAAGTCAATTGGACAAAAGATGAAGAATTTATGATTTTTGGTTACGAAGATGATTTCCGTGATCCATACGTTTATAAAGATATCGAATCAGGCAAATATTGCATGTTAATAACCACTAGACACGCTGGGAATGCTGTTATTAAAAGATATCAAGCAGATTCATTATCAGTAAACAAAGATGGCTGGGTTGCAGATGAAGGATTCTTCTTTACCAATGATGACGGTAATTACAACATGGAATGTCCATCTTATGTTGAATATAATGGCAAATTCTATTTAGCCTATAGTGAACAAGGCGAAAACCGCGTAACTCACTACCGTTATAGAAACGCTAATACAGGCGATTGGATTAGACCAAATAGAGATGCTATCGATGCAAGCGGATTCTACGCTGGAAGATTAGAAAAAGCAGGAGAAAAATTAATGGCCTTTGCTTGGTGTGCACGTCTTACTGGTGGTAACACTGGTAGCTTTGACTGGGCAGGAAATTTAGTTTCTCACGAATTAAAGCAAAACGAGAATGGTGAATTGTCTCCAATTATGCCACAAACATATAAAGATTATTTCTCACATAAAGTTAGTTATGGAGAGCAAGAACAATATAGTTTTGATGGGAAAAAATTTGAAGCTCACGCTTTGAATAAAAAATCAACTAATGTCACAAGAATGGCCATGACATTATCTAATTTAGGTGACGATGGTGACTTTGGTATTTCCTTTGGACTTAATAATCAATACAACAATTGTTTAGGAGATGGAATGATTTCCTTTGATTTAAAAGAAGACCGTATCATTTGTTACAACAACGTTTCAAGCATCGTAAGATATGGTTCCGCATTAACAAGCGTTTATTATAATTTTGAAGAAAATAAAGAATACTCCGTGAACGCAATTATCGATGATGAAATTATTTCCGTTTATGTGAATGATGAAGTCGCTTTGACTTGTCGCTTAGTGAATATGGAAAATAATTTCTTCACCATTTATTCAAATAAAGCAAAAGTAGAAATTAAAGGAACGGAATTCTATGAGTAAATTATATTCAGTTGGTGAACTATTAATCGATTTCCAATCCGTTGGAACTGGTTCGTTAAAAGATACCGATCAATTTGTGAAAAAAGCCGGTGGTGCACCCGCGAATGTATGTGCTCAGGCAGTAAAGCTTGGAAATCAAGCAATATACCTCACAAAGGTTGGCGATGATGGATTCGGAGATTTCTTAATTGAAACTCTAAAGAAGATTGGAATTGATACAAGGTTCATCTTAAAAGATAAAAAATATAATACTTCGTTAGCCTTTGTCAGTTTCCAAAGCGATGGAGAAAGAGAATTTAGTTTCTATCGTAAAGCGGCTGCTGATCTCTATTTCTTAGAAGAAGACTTCAAATCAGTAGAATTCCACAAAGATGATATCTTAGAATTCGGAAGCGTTGCCTTACAAACGGAAGTAGCAAGAAACACTCATAAATATCTCATTAAAAAAGCGAAAGAAGCTGGTTCAATTATCGCCTTTGATCCAAATCTTCGATTCAACTTATGGGATGACTTAGAAGAACTAAGAAGAGTGGTTAATGAATATGCTAAATTTGCTGATGTGATAAAAATCGGAAAAGATGAATTGGAGTTTGTCACTGGTAAAACTGGAGAAGAAGCCATTAAAGAATTCTTTACCAGCAATATAAAAATTCTCTTGCTCACAGATGGATCAAAAGGAGCGAAACTATTAGTAAAAGATAAATGCTTCTACTGTCCTGGATATAAAGTTAAAACCGTGGACACGACAGGAGCAGGAGATTCATTCTTCGGAGCATTCCTAGGACTATTATTAAGAAAGAATATCAAAAAGGAACTCTTGGATAATGGTGATAATGATTATCAAACGATGTTAGAGTTCGCCTGTAAGGCAGGAGCATACACCACAATGAATTATGGCGCTATACAAGCGATGGGTGACTTAGAAAGTATCGAAAGGACGGTTAAATAATATGGCATCTGTAAGATTAGTTAATGTAAACAAGGTTTATGATGGTGGGGTACATGCGGTTCATGATTTCTCCATCGATATTAAAGATAAGGAATTTATAGCCTTCGTTGGACCATCTGGCTGTGGCAAATCAACAACTTTAAGAATGGTTGCTGGATTAGAAGAAATATCCTATGGTGAATTCTATATCGATGATGTTTTGATGAACACCACTGCACCAAAAGACAGGAATATTGCTATGGTTTTCCAATCTTATGCCCTATATCCTCAAATGACCGTTTACGATAATATGGCCTATGCTTTGAAACTCAGAAAAGTGCCAAAAGATGAAATTGATCGCCGTGTTCGTGAAGCTGCGGAAATCTTGAAATTAACTCCATATTTAAATAGAAAACCACGCGCTATGTCTGGTGGCCAAAGACAAAGAGTGGCCCTTGGTAGAGCAATTGTTAGACGTCCAAAAGTCTTCCTTATGGACGAACCATTATCTAACCTCGATGCAAAACTCAGAGTGGCGATGCGTAGTGAAATCGTTCGTATTCATAAAGAAGTCGGTGCAACCACCATTTATGTTACCCACGACCAAATCGAAGCGATGACAATGGCTAATCGTATCGTTGTCATGAAAGATGGATTCATTCAACAAATCGGTGAACCAAATGAGATTTATCATTATCCAGTCAATATGTTTGTCGCTGGATTTATCGGTACCCCGGCAATGAACTTCTTATATGGCAAGCTTGAAGACGGTTATTTCGTTCCAAATGAAACTGATTTGAAAATCAAGATGACCAAAGAACAAATGAATCTTCTAAAGGATTATGTTGGACATGGTATGGTTTATGGTATTAGACCAGAAAACTTAATCTACGAAAAAGATGAAAGATTTGAAAATCATAAAGAATATTCCTTTGAAATGACTATTGAAATCATTGAATTACTGGGTGATATTCTCAATGTCTATGGCAAAATCGGTAAAGCCAATGTCATTCTCAAGATGCCAAACAAACACAATTTGAAGGTTGGAGATAAAATTAAAGTGGCAATCGAAACTGATTACGCAAGATTCTTCAACGAAACCACCACCAAGGCAATTACTCCAGAATATAATTATTTTGAAGAAGTTGAAGTAACCAAATCTCTTGATAACGATAATGTGACAATTATCGAAACCAAGAA
>CAMOYS010000034.1 GCA_946630435.1 uncultured Caryophanales bacterium
TAGTAATAAAAAACCAGACCAATCGGTCTGGTTTTTGTAATAATATCGATAAATTAGAGAAGTCTGTTGTAGTATTCAATAACTTGAGCTTCATTAATATCTTGTGGTAATTCGTTACGTTCTGGAACTCTAATGAATTCGCCACATAATTTTTCAGCATCAACTTTGACATAGCCACATGCAGATGGTCTGCTTTCGAGGGATTCTTTAACGACTTTGAGTTCGTGTCCTTCTTTAAGAGCAATCTTATCGCCAACTTTGCAAAGGTAAGATGGAATATCAACCTTTTTGCCGTTGACAGTGATGTGACCGTGATTGACTAATTGTCTAGCAGCTCTTCTACTTCTAGCAAATCCCATACGGAAGACTAAGTTGTCTAAACGGGATTCGAGAATACGGAAGAAAGCTAAACCAGTAACTTCTTCAGATTTAAGCGCTAAGAGGAATAAACGACGGAATTGTCTTTCGTTAACACCATACATTTGTTCGAGTTTTTGCTTTTCGATAAGTTGACGTCCATATTCGGATGGTTTTTTCTTACGACCATTACCGTGTTGACCTGGACCATATGCTCTTTTAGCAAGTTCTTTACCTGTTTCAAGAGTAGAGAATCCAAGACGACGTGAACGTTTGTAATCTGAACCAGTGTATCTCACTTGATTTTTCTCCTTTCACTAATATTTGGCATATTAAGCAAAGGTGTAAACCCCAATTTCGGATGTCTTAGTTAGAAGTTTCACCTTTTAAGCAATAGGTTACTCCTTGACCCGATTGATTCTAGACATCGGCCAAATTGTATTTACATGCTTCGTAAATGCAAGGAATATATTAAAGAAGTTAAATGGATGTGTCAACATTTTTCTTATATTTATAATATAAATAACAGGTTCTAAGCCGTTTGGGACGATTTGTCTCAAATAGTGGATTATTTATATATTTTTTGTTTTTGTATTTAAAACAACATATATAAATGTTATGATTTTGTGAGAGAAAATTTTTTGATATGAGAATTTATAGTATAGATCCTGGAACTCCTACAATCGAACCGTGGATTATCGCCGTAATCGCTGGTGGTACCGCTGTTGTTTTAGCTGTTGTCTTATTTTTCCTTATCAAATTTGTCCTCATTCCTAACAAAATGAAACGTGAAATCCGCGATTTAGATCGCCGTTTTCAATACCTTCATTCTTTATTAATTGGGCAAGATGCTCAATGCATTAAACGTTTAGAAATCGTTTCTCGTACTAATCTTTTGTACGTTGATATCCACACCCGTTACTTAAAGAAGTTTAAAGAAGTTAGAGATAAACACGATAGTCACGCTCAACAAACTATCAATCACCTCAAAGATTTAGTGGATGAAAAAAGATTTAAACAACTTAAAGAAGCCTTAAGTGATGCTCGTGACACTATCGCAAGTTATGAAAAGGAAGTTAACTCCTTAAATAATGACTTACTTCGTGTTATCAAACCTGAAGAAGATTGCCGCCAAGCATCTTTAACTTTAAAAGAAAACCTTAGAAGAGTTAAACAAGATTATTATGCTAAAGAAGGGGACCTTCAATTAGTTAAAGAATCATTTGATGTTATTTTTGAACACATTGAATCATTATTCTCTCAATTTGAAGAATATGTCGAATCAGCTCAATATGAAGATGCTAACGAAATTCTCCCACAAGTGGATAGCATCTTAAAACAAGTAACAGCAGCCTTAAATGAACTTCCAAACCTCTGCGCTTTAGTCGTTTCTATCATTCCTGAAAAGATTTCTTCATTAGAAAACGCTTATGAAATAATGATTCGTGATAAATACCCACTCAATCATTTACTTAATAACCAAACATTTAAAGAAATGAGACAAGAAGTCGCTGCTTTAACAACTAAAATTAAACAATTTAATTTAGCAGGCGTTTCTACTGAACTTGATAATATGCTTTCTCGTATTGAAGAATATTTCCGTTTATTTGAAGATGAAAAAGCCGCTAGAACGAAATTTGAAGGTGAAAACGATGAAATCTATCGCGTTGAAACCGTTATTGAAAGAAGATTTATTAAACTTTGCAATAACGTTCCAGAAGTTGCTAAAGTCTATGTTATTAACGAAGAACATCGTCAAAACATCGAACAAATTAGAGAATCTATTAACCGTGTCGGAAATCTTAAACGTGTTTTAGATACTTATATCCATACTGTTCCAAGACGTCCATTTACCACTTTAGTGGAAAAGATGGATGAACTTAAAGAAGCAAGTAACGAAGTTATTCAAGAAATGGATGATTTCTCAAATTATCTTATTTCTTTAAAGAACGATTCTCAAAACGCTTATCAATTAATTACCGTTCATTATTTCAAACTTAAAGAAGCGGAAGAAACTATTCGCCTTATCAATAATCCTAATATCGAGGCAAAATATGCTGAACAAATATCAAGAAGCTACGAATTAATTAATTTAATTAATGGCCTTTTATATACTGCTCCTATTAATGTTGATCAAGTAAATGAATACGCTAAAGAACTCTGTGATATTGGACAAGCTATCTTAGATAAAGATGGTGCTATTGCTCAAGACCATAATATGATGATCTTAGCCGAAAACGCTATTATATATGCTAATCGTAGTAGAGCTGATTTTTCTAACGTTAATCAACTTTTAGCGCAAGCAGAAGTCTTATTCAATAATGGTGAATTCGAACAAGCTTATATCTCTGCTGGAAACGTCTTACAAAATATTCGAAATCAAAGTGAATGATTAATAAGAAATACGATATTTATCTAGATAATGCAGCGACAACTAAACCATATCCGGAGGTTGTCGCTTTAAATGATGAAATAAATAAAAAATATTTCGCTAACCCTTCAAGCACCCATCATCTTGGCCTTGAAAGTAGTGATTTATTAAATAAAGCACGCGAGGCAATCTTAAAAACTTTAAAGTTAAACAAACATAAAGTTGTCTTCACTTCTTCATCTACAGAAGCCTTAAACCTCGCTATTAAAGGCTACGCTTTTAAGTATCAAAATAGAGGCAAACACTTAATTACCTCAAATATTGAACATCCTGCTGTTTTAGAGTGTTTTTACCAACTTCGTGATTATTTTGGTTTCAAATTAACAATTTTAGAAGTAGATGAAAAAGGTATTATTTCAAAAGAAAAAGTTGAAAACGCAATAAAAGATGACACTATCTTAGTTTCTATTATGGCGGTTAATAACGAAATTGGTTCTATTAACCCTATTAAAGAAATAGCGGAGGTCGTTCATAAACATCCTAAATGTAATTTCTTAGTAGATACCACTCAAGGTATTGGAAAAGAAAACTTCGATTATAACAATATTGATATGTTTGTTATTTCTTCCCATAAGATTCATGGTTTAAAAGGCAGTGGAGCTTTAATCTATAAATCCACTTTATCTTTCCTTCCATTAATAAGTGGTGGTGGTCAAGAAGATAATCTTAGAAGTGGTACTTCTTCAATTAATAACGCTCTTACATTAGCGAAAGCCTTAAATTTATCTATATCTTCTTTAAATAGTAATCACGCGCACGTGAAGGAATTATATAATCACTTATATAACGAATTATCTAAACTTGATAATATTCATCTAAATAGTCCAAAAGAGGGGAGTTCCTATATACTTAACTTCTCTTTAACTAATAAAAAAGCCGCAGTTATTGTTGAAGGACTTAGTGAACTTGGTATCTATATTTCTAGCGTTAGTGCGTGCCACTCTAAATACGAAAAATCATCATATGTTGTTAAAGCTATAACTAATAATGATGTATATGCTTCTAATACCTTAAGAGTGTCTTTTTCTAATGAAAACACCCTTGAAGAAATTGATATCTTTATTAAAGAACTAAAAGCGTTAATGGAGAACTTAAAATGAATTACGATCACATTATGGTTCGCTTTGGTGAATTATCCACTAAAGGGAAAAACAAAAAAGACTTTATCCGCGTTTTAGCGAAAAATATTAAAAACGCTCTATCTGATTTTTCTTCATTAGAATATATTGTTCAATTTGATCATATTTATATCAAACTCAATAATGAAAACCATGATGAAGTAATTAAAGTCCTTCAAGATATAAGTGGAATTCACGCCCTCTCATTAGTATTAAAAACTAATGACGATATTGAAAACCTTAAAAATGTCACCTTAGATCTTATCCAAAAAGAAGCAGGTAAAACCTTTAAAGTTAAAGCAAAAAGAGCGAATAAAGCTTATCCAATAATCTCTGATGAAATTAACCGTATAATCGCCTCTAATATTCTTAAGAATACAAATTTAAAAGTGGACGTCCATAATCCAGACATTTTAGTCTCAATTGAAATTAGAGAAGAAAGCGCCTATGTTTCCACTCATACATATAAAGGAGCAGGGGGCTATCCAGTCGGAACAGGTGCTAAAGTAATGCATATGCTTTCCGGTGGAATTGATTCACCAGTCGCGGCCTATCTTCTTTTAAAAAGAGGTCTAACTATTGAATGCATTCACTTTGCCTCTCCTCCATACACCAATATTGGAGTTATCACTAAACTTAAAGATTTATTATCCAAACTTAATAAATACCAAGAACGTATTAAACTTACAATTATTCCATTCACTAAGATTCAAGAGAAGATTTACGAAGTAAGTGATGAAAGTTACGCAATTACTATCATGAGAAGAATGATGTATCGCTTCGCTGATCGATTATCAAAAATAAATCACTGCATGGGCATCTCAAATGGCGAATCAGTAGGCCAAGTCGCTTCTCAAACCTTAGAATCTATGAATGTAATAAATGCAGTTACTAATGTTCCAGTTTTACGTCCACTCGTTGCAATGGATAAACTCGATATTATTGATTTATCTCGTAAAATTGATTGCTACGATATCTCTATCCGCCCATATGAAGATTGCTGTACAATCTTTGATCCTAAAAATCCAAAAACAAAACCAGCCTTAGATAAAGTAATCGAATTTGAATCTCGATTTGATTATGAAACAATGATTGAAGACGCTTTAAATAATAGAGAAGTTATCATTGTTAAAAAAGGTGACGAAGATATAATCTAAATTCTACTAAATAACATAAAAACCGCTCAGAAGTCGAGCGGTTTTATCTTTTTGATTCGTTAATTATTTAGCTTTCTTTGCAACTGCAACTAATTCAGCAAATGCTTTTGGATCGTTAATTGCGAGTTCAGCAAGCATCTTACGATTAACTTTAACACCAGCTTTGTTTAAGCCATCGATAAATCTAGAATAAGAGATATCGTTTAAACGGCATTGGGCGTTAATACGTTTAATCCATAATTTACGATAATCGGATTTTAGTTTCTTACGGTCAATGTAAGAATAACGTAAGGAACGGAGAACTTGTTCTTTTGCGGTCTTGAAGAGAAGATGTTTGCTACCGAAGTAACCTTTGGCTCTCTTTAAGATTTTTCTACGTCTCGCTCTTGTAGCGACACTATTTTTAACTCTAGCCATTGCTTGTTCCTCCTATTATCCTTGAATAAGGATCTTCTCGCGTTTGTAATCACTCTTAGAAACTAAAGAAGCCTTTCTTAAATGTCTTTTTTGTTTTGTGGTCTTGTGTGGAGCAAGATGGGAAGTATAAGCACTTTTTCTTTTAAGTTGTCCGCTGCCAGTGACTTTAACACGTTTAGCGAGTGCTCTTTTGGTTTTCATTTTTGGCATGTCTTTTTCCTCCTATTTGACAGTAGATGCTAAGACGGCTGTTAACCATTTGCCGTCAAGAGCAGGGGCTTTGTCGACCTTAGAAATATCTTGTAGCATATCAATGAAGCGATTTAACACTTCTTCACCAACATCAACATGGGACAATTGACGACCACGGAATCTCACTCCAACTTTGACACGGTTTCCATCTTCTAAGAACTTACGAGCCGCTTTGGCTTTTGTTTCTAAGTCATGGAGTCCGATTTGAGGAGTTAATTGGATTTCCTTTATTTCAATGATTTTCTGTTTTTTCTTACTTTCTTTAGCTTTCTTTTGTTGTTCGAAGCGGTATTTGTTGTAATTGATGAGCTTGCATACTGGTGGGTTTGCACTTGGTGCGACACAGAGTAAGTCAAGTTCTTGTTCAACAGCGATGTGGTAAGCTTCACGAGAAGACATCTTGCCTAATTGTTCGCCATTCGCGCCAATAAGAAGAACTTCAGGGAAACGGACTCTCTCATTGATTAAGTCTTTGTTGTTGTTTTGTGGAAGCTTATTTTGGTTTCCACCATATTGATTTGGATAACTTGGGATAAAAATCACTCTCCTTTACTACAAGAAAACGGGTACGAAGCGCACCCGTTAACATAACAAATTTGAGTCTTTGTTACATAGCATTTACCAACCGATTGATCAGTCTGGTGAGAAGCAGGTGTGCTCTTCTTTCTACGTCTTTGCGAGGATAATAATACATTTATCTATGATAAGTGTCAACAAAAACTTTTTTGCGATTTATTTAATTAGAACTACGATTATTAATTTCTTCTTTAATCATCTTGATAAATTCATCTAAAGAAACAGTGATTTGTTCTTTTTCACCATATTTACGGTAAGTGACTAGATTATCAGAAACTTCTTTATCCCCAATAACTAATTGATAAGGAATCTTTTGCATTTGAGCGTCTCTAATTTTATAGCCAAGTTTCTCTGGACGATAGTCAGTTTTCACTCTAATCTTTTCCGCTTTTAATCTTTGATATAATTTATCGCTATATTCTTGATGGAAATTAAGATTAACTGGAATAATCATCGCTTGGGTTGGGGCTAACCAAGTTGGTAAAACACCTTTAGTTTCCTCTAAGAGGAAAGCGATGAAACGATCCATACTTCCTAAGATTGCTCTATGAACAACAACTGGTCTCGCTTTTTCACCTTTTTCATCAATATAAGAAAGCTCAAATCTTTCTGGTAATTGATAGTCTAATTGAATCGTGGATAAGGTGACATCGTGCCCAATCGCGGATCTAACTTGAACGTCAAGTTTTGGACCATAGAAGGCGGCTTCACCAATCGCTTCATAATATTCGACACCTAGTTCTTTTAATACTTCTCTAAGTTCATGTTCACTTCTTTCCCAAAGCTCATCATTACCAAAATATTTTTCGGTATCGTTAGGATCTCTTAAAGAAAGACGGAAACGATAATTTTTAAAACCAAAATCGTTATAGACATCAAGAATTAATTTAGTAACTTCTTTAAAGACATCTCCAATTTGACTTGGCATACAGAAGATGTGGGAATCGTTTTGATAGAACGCTCTTGTACGTTCAATACCAGTCAAAGCGCCTGATGCTTCAAAACGGAAGTCGGCCGCAATTTCGGCAATCTTAAGAGGAAGTTCTCTATAGGAGTGGAGGGTGCTACGATACATAACCATATGATGTGGACAGTTCATAGGACGCAAAACATATGATTCATTATCAACATCCATTTTTGGGAACATATCATCTTTATAATGAGCCCAGTGACCACTTGTTTTATATAGTTCAACATTACCTAAAGCAGGAGTTAAAACGTGTTGATAGCCTAAATCAATTTCCTTATCGATAATATAGTCAGAAAGTAATCTTCTTATGATAAAACCATTTGGTAACCACATTGGAAGGCCTCTTCCAACGAGTTCATCAAACATAAAGATACCCATTTGTTTACCAAGTTTACGGTGATCTCTAGCTTTTCGATCTTCTAAGACTTCCATATAGGCTTTAAGTTCTTCTTCTGTGCTCCAACAAGTACCATAGACTCTTGTTAAA
The DNA here is from genome assembly GCA_946630435.1 of uncultured Caryophanales bacterium. Lineage (GTDB taxonomy): Bacteria > Bacillota_I > Bacilli_A > RFN20 > CAG-826 > Fiminaster. Next base: position 7,766 of record CAMOYS010000034.1, read on the forward strand.
ACATCATTTTTACTATCACCTCTCCAATAAGCACCTGCTACCGAAAGAAGTTTAAAATATTTTAAAACACCAGTGGAAATGACATGAGGACCACGACATACATCAGCGTAATCGCCTTGTTCATAGATACCAACCATATCATCTTCAACCGCGTCAATTAATTCGCATTTATATTTATCGTTTTTAAATTTTTCTTTAGCGTCTTTTTTAGAAAGCATGTAATGATTGACTGGGATATTTTCTTTAACGATCTTTCTCATCTCGTTTTCGATTTTTTCTAAGTCTTCATTGCTAATGGCTTCAGGTAAAGCAAAATCATAGTAAAATCCTTCTTCAATAGCAGGACCCACTCCACAACATGTTCCTGGATATAATCTTTTCATCGCCTGCGCCATTAAGTGAGCACAAGAGTGATTAATAACGTCAAATGCTTCCTTGTCTTCAAAGAAAACAAATAATAATTCAGAATCTTCGTTAATTGGAGTCTTTAAATCCACAAGCTTACCATTAAGCTTAGCGACACAGCACTTTTTCAAAATTCCAAGTTCTTTAGCAATAACAACAGCGAGTGTTCCTTGTTCGACTTCTTTAATTGAGCCATCGAGTAATTTTACTTTGACCATAACTTTTCTCCTTTTAAATAAAAAACGTCCCTAACTAGATAAGGACGAGTTATCGCGGTACCACCTTAATTCGTATAAATTTATACGCTCTTATATCTCTTAACGCGAGTAACGTCTAAGTTATTTCCTTAGAAGCTCAGAAGTGGTTTTAAGGGACTTCCTATAGGGTTTTTCACCAACCAACCCTCTCTCTAATAGGCTCATCCGTTAACATGTCTTCGTCAACGCTAGATATAATATAATTCTTTTTAGAACTATATTCAAATTAAATATGTTGGAAAGCAAGAACTGCTGCGCCCATAAGTCCTGCCCCTTCTGAGAAGTGACATTCAGTTAAATTAGAATATGGGTTAAGTTCACATAAATCTTCAAAGAAGATCGCTTTCTCTTTCATAACACCACCAGTCACAGTGATGATGTCTGGTTCATATGAATTTTGAACCATCGTGATGAAATCAGTAAGAATTGTTAACCATTCTTTATAAATGTATAAAGCTTTTTCATCTTTTACTCTAATTAAATCAAATAATTCTTTCGCGGATTTAATCTCTAAACCATGGAGTTTACAAAGATGAACTAAACCATCACCAGAGGCTAAATATTCATATTCATAATATTCACCATGATAATTAAAATGAGTGTGACCAATTTCAGTAACATAGTCTTGATTAAGTTTATTAACGCATAAAGCTCCACCTAAACCAGTGGAAATAGTAATAAAGAAAACACGGTCAAAGTTTTTACCTTTTCCTAAGACTGCTTCCGCTAAACAGGCGACTTCTGCGTCGTTTCTAATATATAAAGGTAAATTAAATTCCTTCATTAAGAACTCACCTAACGCAACATTTTCAATATGAACATTAGGTAAAGTATAAATAAAACCTGTCTCACGATTAACAACGCCAGGAACCCCAGCGCCAATCGCACTAACTTCTTTTAAATCGATATCTAAATCTTTGATAATCTTTTTAATATTAGCTAAGAAATCTTCAATTGAGCCTCTAACCGTAGGATATTTAAGTTCTTTTTCAATTTCAAAATTCTCGTTAACTAACGCTAAACGAGTATTTGTTCCACCAATATCAAACGCTAAAACTTTTTTCATATTATCTATTAACTAGATCAATCATCTTCATGAGTTCAATATGCTTATTCTTTGGAAGATCAAGAGCTTCAAGAATATCATAATGGACAAATTTACCATTAATAATACCAATACAAATTCCTGATTCACCATCTAGAAGAGCTTCAATCGCATGAACACCATATTCAGTGGAAAGAATTCTATCACGAGCGGATGGAGAACCACCTCTTTGTAAGTGACCAAGAACTTCCGCTCTTGATTCAATACCGGTAAGTTGGGTTACTTTCTTAGCAAAAGCATGGATATCTGGGAAAACTTTTTCACTAACAATAACAAGTGAATGTTTTTTCTTACCATCTCTTAATCTAAGTAAAGTAGAAATAATTTCATCTTCTGGGATTGGGTGATCATTTGTAATAATCATTTCCACCCCTTCAGCGATACCACTATATAAAGCTAAGTCACCACATCTATTACCCATAACTTCAATAAAGGTACATCTTTGATGCGATGTGGTGGTATCTCTAATTTTATCGACGCATTCACAAATAGTGTTTAAACAAGTATCAAATCCAATAGTTTCGTCTGTAGAAGCAATATCGTTATCAATAGTGCCTGGCAAACCAACAGTTCTAACTCCCATCTCGGTAAGTTTTTTAGCACCCATATAAGAACCGTCACCACCGATAACAACTAAACCATCAATTCCAAGTCTATTTAAGTTATCGACTGCGATTCTTCTAACTGCTTCATCTTTAAATTCAGGAAGACGTGCACTATGAAGAATAGTTCCACCTCTATTAATAATATCGGAAACAAAGTTACGGTCGACTTGGACAATATTACCTTCGACTAATCCTTTATATCCTTCATAAACAACAAACATTTCAAGACCGCTTTTTAAACCCGCACGAACAACCGCACGAACACAAGCGTTCATTCCTGGCGCATCGCCACCAGAAGTTAAAACACAAACTTTTTTAACCATAAATTTGACCTCGTGATTAATTATATTATTTTCTTTTTATAAAAGAATAGAAAAATATATTATTTTGTGTTTGTGCTTTGCCATAGTCTTAAATATTTTATATTTTCATTATTTATTTATATAATGAGATATATGTTCAATAATTAAGGATTTTTTGGAGATGAAAATTAAAACAAAAGTTCTTATAACTATTTTTTCAATATTGATTCCTCTCGTTACTTTATTAGTAATTATCATTTTTGTTCCAGCACGGCCTGAATATTATAATTTATATTTCGAAACATCAAAAATGTCGGATCATAATAAAAAAGTTATAATTCAAGGTAAACCGAGAGCTATTGATTATATTGACTATAACACTGAAATTGAACAAAAAATCCCATATGAATACAATCTCATTTTCCCTAGAGAAATAAGCACAGGAAATCTTGAATTTTTTTCTTTCTATGAAGATGGCTTAATAATTGATGGCCCGTTTAAGAGACGCGAGGTATTTTTATCTTGGACGATGGACGCAGCCACATTCGATAATGAACTAAGTAGATTAAAATCTATTTATTTGAAAAAACCTATTTGTTTTAGTAAGGATTTGTTTGCATCTGATTCCTATATTGCCACATACAACTATTCTTCAGAATTTGAATATGCAATTATAGATTATGATAAAAGCACTATTTATTATATCTGGCTTAGGGAAGTTGGGTCGCTAGAACAAATGGTCTTTGATGATGCGTTTAAGCCTTCAAAACTATTAAAAGATTCTGACTTAAATAGCATTTCAAAAAATGGAGAGTTTACGATCCATTAATTCTTGTTTTTGCATTTCTTTTAACAATTTACAATTTAACCCTATTTTTCCTTTCATCTTCGATTTTGAAATATTTATCAAACGAAATTGTTAAATAAA
>CAMOYS010000035.1 GCA_946630435.1 uncultured Caryophanales bacterium
AAGTAAAATGCATTGGGGCTTTGCAGAACTCGCATTTAATGATTTAACAACAAGAGCAAAACAAATTTTAAAAGCAACCGAAATTGATGCCAACTTAAGCGCCTCATATCGTGCTCAAGCAATGGCCCGTTATGATCAGATCATTAGAAAATACGGAACATCATTATTTACTAACTTTATCGATAGAGTTATTTCTAATTCCGTTACAAGCCCAAGATTAAACAGCAATTCCGCTAATCAACTAATAATCATTCTTGTTGTGGGTTCTATTACTATAATTAGTGTTGCTTCGTTCTATATTGAAAGAAGAAGAAAAGAAGAATAATTACATAGTAATTAAAAAAGACTGGCAAACCAGTCTTTTCTTTATAAATTTGATTATCTAGATTGAAGGATTCTTTCGATATCTTCAACTTCTTTAATAATGTCTTTTGATAAGCATTCAGAACCAGTCTCGGTAACTAAGATATCATCTTCGATACGAATACCAATGCCAAATTCTTTAAAGTATAAACCTGGTTCATCAGTAATAATATTCCCTGGTTCGAGTGGCTTAGCTAAAGTATCAGAAACATCATGGGTATCTAAACCTAAATGGTGAGAGCAACCATGATAATAAACTTTAATAATATCTTCTTTCTTTTCAATTAATCCATGCGCGAGACATTCATCTGCGAGGAAGTTTTTAGCGAAGTCTTTAACTTCTTGAATTGTAACCCCTGGTCTAATGAAGTTAGCAGTTAACTTATTACAGGCTAAAACGATTTCATAAATCTCTTTTTGTTTATCACTAAAAGTCCCATTGATTGGGTATGTGCGGGAAATATCGGCACAATAATAGGATTTACGAGCCCCACAATCCATTAAAACTAATTCATGATTATTAAGTAAACTATGAGCGTTTGGATAATGGAGAATAACACCATTTTTACCAGATGCCACGATTGTTGGGAAAGCTAATTTAGCTTGCATATCTTCCGCAACAGTAAATTCAAACATGTTACGAAGATTGTATTCATATTTACCAACTTCCATGGTTTTTAAAACATTATTTAAGCCAACTTCGGTTGTTCTAATTGCATCTTTAATTAATTCAATTTCTTCAGGAGATTTAACCATTCTTAAGTTAGCGATATCGCGGTAGATATCAAATACTTTAATATGTGGGAATCTTAAACCTAATTCAGTCGCGTATTCATTCGTTGATTTACATTCTGCAATCTTAAGTTCTTTTTCTAAATCTAAGCAGACTGTTTTAATTAAGCCGTAAATACCATTTTCTTTATTTAAGATGACTTCGAGTTTTCCTTCATATGAAGAAGTTAATAAAACATCTTCAATACCAGAGATATTAACGGCTTCGTCAGTTGGAAGTTTTAAACCAGTCCATTTTTCTTTTCTTTCGTCTTTTTCATCAATAAATAAGATGACATGGTTTTCTGAGAAACCACGAACGAGCATTAATATGGAGTTTTCTTGATCGATACCGGTTAAATAATAGAAGTTACGGTTAACTTCAAAATCATAAGTTGCGTCCGCGCTTGATTTACGTGCGGCTCCAGCGAAAAGAATGACTAATGTTCCTTCATCAAGTTTGTCTAATAGTCTTTCTCTACGTTCTTTATATTCATTTGCACTAATCATTGATAATCCCTCTTATACACTTTCTTTTGTCCATAAACTTCAATTGAAGCATTAGGGAATTTGTTAACAAGTTCTTCTGTATCAGAACTGTCTAACAAAACATCGACACTAATTTTAGTCCCATAATTTATATTTTCCAAGCCATATGATAAGTGATTTGCAATTCTTTTTAAGGCTTCAAAATCTCTATAAGATAATTCCATATGATAGACATACTTTTGTTTTATTGAAACAATGTCCGCGGAATCGAGTGTTTGTACCCCAGTTTCAAGATAAGTAGACATGAGGCGTGACGCTCCTAAAAGGACTCCACCAAAATATCTAACTACGACAAGAAGACATTCATCCATTTCTTTCTTTTCGAGAAGTTCGAGCAAAGGCCTACCAGCGGTTTTAGCAGGTTCTCCATCATCTGAACATTTTTTATCTTGGCCGATAATATAGGCATAGCAATAGTGTTTAGCTTTTGGGTATTCTTTACGAATTTCATTTAGAAGATCTTTAACAAAATCCTTATTCGTAACATGGATTAAAATACCGATAAAAGATGAACGGTCACGAATGAGGGTTGTTTCATTTCTTTCTAAAATTGTTCGCATAGCGAAATTATTATACATATTTTTTGATTACTTGTATAATTACTTCATGGCAAAATTTGTAAAAACATGTGAATACTGCAAGGGCAAATATGACCCTTTATTAGAAACTTGTCCAAAGTGTGGAGAAGTAAATAAAGATGAAGATTTAAAGGAATATAAAAACATTGTTCCTCTTCATTGGCTTAAACAATTATTTTTAACTGTCGGTGGATCTATTGGTTTTCAACTTGTTAGTTTTGTTATTCAAGTTATTTTAATTTTTGCTTTAGGAATTAATAAAGACACTCCAACTGAGGAGATGCTTCGTTTTACCGCTATAATTAATTTTGTTTCTTATGGTGTTTTGATTTGTGCTTTATTAGGAACGATTAATGTTGATATTCCTAAACTATTTAAATCATTTGCGAAATGGGTTCCATATGTTGCAGGTTTAATTGGTTTAATCGCTATCTTTGGCTTTAACTTTATCTATAATTTAACTCTTACTATTTTAAAGATTAAGATTGTAGACAACACCAATGAAAGTAGCATCAATGCGATTATTGGAATGTATCCAGTTCTTTCTATATTAATCTTTGGTTTAGTTGGCCCAATTTGTGAAGAATTAACATATCGTGTTGGCTTATTTAGTATCTTAAGAAGAATTAATAAATGGCTACCTTATTTATTAGTTATTTTAGTTTTTGCTTTAATTCATTTTGATTTTAGCGCTTTATTTAATTTTAGTGATCCAGACTATTTTGCTAAAGTGTTGAATGAATTACTTAATCTACCATTATACGCGTTCGCTGGATTTACCTTCTCATTCTTATATGATAAGTTTGGTCTTGCTTCATCAATTACCGCGCATACTTTAAATAATTTACTTTCTATTGGTTTAGCATTTATACCTCATGAATAGACTTTTAAAACTTAACGGATTCTGGCTTAAAATCATTGCCTATTTTTTTATGACAATAGACCATTTAGGTAAGATCCTATATGTTTTTGCCGGTAAAATGCCTGATCCTAGCCTCGCTTTTCAATTAGGTGATATCTTCTCTAAAATAGGTAGAATAACTTTTCCGCTTATTGTCTTTTTAATTGTGGAAGGTGTTATTCATACGAAGAACTTTTGGAAATATCTTTTACGTATTGGAATCATTGCTTTAGCGATAATGATCTTCCAAATTCTAGCGTTCTATTTATATGATTCTTCAATTAGTAGTTTTAGCTCTCCATTTATTGATTTAGTCTTTATAGCGTTAACCATTTATTTTATAAATCGAAAAGATAAACTGAGTTGGTTAGCTATCTTACCTGCCGCCTATATCATTTTATGTTTTGTAGTCGATGTTTATAGTAGAAATAACCTCAATGTTACAATTCATTGGTTACCATTCTATCTTAGATGTGATTATTCTCTTATCGGGCTTCTTCTAGGAGTGGGATTCTATTTTGCTAAAAAGCTCAGTGAAAAATACATCTATGTCGATGATAAATCCGAAGATAATAGTGATTCAAAGATGTATCAACAAACAATATCAAACATGTTATCAATGGGTGTTATTGTTATTGTCACCTTATTAGTGTTTTTCTCAGGGATTATTAAAAACGGAAATATCGCTCCACTTGATATTTATCAATCAAGTATTCAGACCTGGATGATAACAGCTTTTTTACCAATTTTATTTTATAACGGTAAAAGAGGATATAACGCGAAATGGTTTCAATATGGAAGTTATTTATATTTTCCGGTGCATATCATTATACTTTTTGGAATTTTTTATTTAATATTTGGGTTGTAGGAGGAAACAAATATGATTTTACATTTAGAAAACAGTCAAGATTTTGAAAAAGAAATACAAGGAGATTTAGTTTTAGTTGATTTCTATGCTGATTGGTGTGGTCCATGCAAAATGCTCGCCCCAGAACTTGAAGCTTTAGAAAAAGAAACTGGTCTTAAAATCATTAAAATTAACGTTGATGAATTAAGCGATATCGCTCGTAAATTTAGAATTATGACTATCCCAACATTAATGTTATTTAAAGGTGGCGAATTAGTTAAAAGAGAATCTACTTATATGCCACTTGAAGCACTTAAACAATTCATTGCTTAATTAATCTTCAAACCCCCGAATAATAATACTATTTAATTTTTGTTTGCAACCTAACAAAGTTATGATATTATTTTATTCGTTCGCGGACCGTTGGTGTAGTGGCCTTGCATGCCTCCCTGTCACGGAGGAGATCAGGGGTTCGAATCCCCTACGGTCCGCCACTTGCAGATGTAGTTCAGTGGTAGAACATTAGCCTTCCAAGCTAATTATACGGGTTCGATTCCCGCCATCTGCTCCAGATAATTAAATTCCTCGATGTTGAGTCGAGGTTTTTATTTTGAAATATCCTATAAGAAGTTACTTATTTAGCTATAAATATAAGAAAAGAAAAATTACTTTGTATCTTTCCTATTTAGTTTTTTATATAATAAAAAGTACCATGAAAAAGCTAATCATCTTTGATATGGATGGAACCATCTACTTAGGGAAAGACCTAATTGATGGAGCACTAGAAACATTTAAGTATTTAAAAGCGAACGATATTCGTTATATTTTTTTCACAAATAATTCTTCTCATTCCTTAGAGACATATTACGAGAAGATGACTAACTTTGGAGTGGAATGTACTTTAGAAGATAATTTCTACTCTACGACTGAAATCCTTATATCATATTTAAAGAAAAATAATATTAATAATATATATTTAATCGGTAACAAATTCTTAAGAGAAAAACTCGAACATAACTTTAATATCGTTAATGATTATGAGAAAAAATTCCCATTGGAGGCAGTTGTTGCTGGTTTTTCAACTGAATTAGTGTATAAAGAGCTAAGAGATGCTTCTTTATATTTAGAAACAACCGACTGCAAGTTTATCGCTACAAATAGAGATTATCGTTGCCCTATTGAAGATGGACTTTATATCCCAGATTGTGGCGGTATGTGTGAATGGCTAAGATTAACTACTGGTAAAAAAGCTAAAGATTTAGGGAAACCTGATCCAGAAATCATTAACTATTTCATGGATAAATATAATTTAGAGAAAAAAGACATTCTAATGGTGGGCGATAGAATCTATACCGATATCTTATGTGGGGTAAACGCCGAAGTTGAAACCGTTATGGTTCTTTCAGGGGAAACTAAATTAGAAGATTTAAAAGATTATGACTACTCCCCTACTTATATCTTGGATTCAATTAAGGACTTACCAGCCCTTTTGAATAAAATTTAACTTTTCAAAGGAGATCAAAAATGGAAAGTACACAAGAAACACAAGGATTTAAACTCAGTTACAAACGTACGTTTACTATTGGGTTTGCTTTCTTTGGAATCTTGCTTTTATGGCAAGTTTATGACACTTGGTGCCCTACATTCTTAACCGAATTATTTAAGAACGCACTTGGTATCGATGATGAAACTCAAGTTCAATACTTAGTTGGTATTATGATGGCGCTTGATAATGTTGCCGCATTATTACTCATGCCATTATTCGGACGTTTATCCGATAAAACAAATACCCGTATCGGTAAAAGAATGCCTTATATTTTAGTAGGTACTGCGGTATGCGCTATTGCCTTCCCGTTCATTCCTGTTTTATTCCACGCTAACTCTGTTATTGGAACTATCATTTTAATGGCAGTTGTCGTTTTATTTGCAATGATGTATCGTAACCCAGCAGTTGCTTTAATGCCTGATTTAACACCAAAGCCTTTACGTAGTAAAGCTAATGGTATTATTAACATCATGGGTTATATTGGTGGTGCTTTCGCTACTGTTGTTGGTTTCATCTTTGTTCTTACTGACTATTTAGGAATTGGTAAAAAAGGAACAAACACATGGGCATATCATAATATCTGGGCAATTGAAGGACCATTCCTTGTTGGTTCTGTCTTAATGATTATCTCTGCTGTTGTCTTATTTATCTTAGTTAAAGAAAATAAAGTTAAAGAAGAAATTAAAGATGAACTAGCTAGAGGCGAAGCCGAAGCTGAAATCGTTGATAAATTAGAAGCTGAAGAAGAAGCTCCTATGACTAAAGCTAATAAAATTATGCTTTGGTTAATCCTTGGTGCTGAATTCTTCTGGTTTATGGCCGATAATGGTGTCTCTACCTTCCTTAATAACTACATTATTTATAACGTTGGTGCTGAATCCACCTCCACTGCTATTTTAACTATTGTTGGTGGCGTTGGTTCTGTTGTTGGTTTTATTTTCGGTGGAATTATTGCTAGTAAGATTGGTCGTAAATGGACACTTCTTTCTGGTTTATTACTTGCGTTAGCGTCTTATGCTATTTGGATTATCTTAACCTTTACTGCCGGATTTAGTGGTCCTGGTATTAATGGTTTACCAATTTGGTTATACGTTATTACCTTATTTAAAGGCTTTGGTATGTCACTTGTTCACGTTAACTCCTATCCAATGGTTGTTGAACTTTGCACTAATAAGAAAGTTGGACAATTCACTGGTTACTACTATGCTGCTTCAATGTCTGCTCAAACAATTACTCCTGTCTTACTAGGTTTATTACTTCTCTCTCCATCGTTCGACTGGGATTTATTACCAATCTACGCTGGAATTTGTATCTTAATTTCCGCAACTATCTTCTTCTTTGTTAAAAACGTTAAGACTAAGAAGACTACATTTAAAAAAGGTTTAGAAGCCTTAGATCAAGATGACTAATTATGAATAAAAATAAATTTGTAAGCTTATTTGATGAAAGAATCCTTAAAGGTGTAGCCCACCGCGGACTTTGGGATGAAAATAATTCCGAAAACTCTATGGGTGCTTTTAAAAGAGCGATTGAACATAACGTTGCAATTGAACTCGATATTCACCTAACTAAAGATAATGATTTAGTGGTTATTCATGATGAAGATTTGAAACGTTTAACCGGAAAGGATGGAGTTGTTGAGGATTTAACCGTTAAAGAGTTAAAAGAAAATTACACTTTAATGGATGGCTCTTTAATCCCTACTTTCCAAGAATTATTAGATTTAGTTAATGAACAAGTGCCTCTTGTCATCGAATTAAAAGTATTCCGTAAAAACTATAAAGAACTCGCTAAAAAGGTTGAAGAAGTTTTACTTAAGAATATGAAAGATAAGAAACAATACACTCTTATTTCTTTTGATCCTCGTTCTTTACTTCCACTTAAAAAACTTGGTTTAGCAAGAGTCTTATTAGTTACTCACACTCATCTTTATGTCTATAATCTTTTCCATTTCCGTTTTAATGGTTTTGATATTGAAGATGTTTTGCTTGAACAAAAACGTTTCCAAAAACTCCATAAACGTAAATTTATGAATGTTTGGACAATTGAAAGAGATGAACAACTTAATAAAGTTGCCCCTTATGTTGATACGGTTACATTTCAACATTTAGACCCTAAAGATGTAAGAAAAGTTTTAGAAGAGAAATAATTATGTTTGATTTATTAATTGCTACTAATAATGATCACAAGATTAAAGAATATAAAGAAATGTTTTCTCCTTTAGGAATTAATGTTCATTCTCCTAAAGAATTTAATATTACTGATGAAGCAATAGAAAACGGAAAAACATTTGAAGAGAATTCTTTAATTAAAGCTAAACATGTTGCAGATAGAGTTAAGATGGCTGTTATCGCTGATGACTCTGGTTTATGTGTGGATGCTTTACAAGGTTTCCCTGGCATTTATAGCGCTAGATTCGCTAAAGAAAGAGGTGGAAACGGTAAAGCAAACTTGGATTTGATTGAATTATTAAAAAGACACAATGATAAAGATGCTGAGTTCGTTTGCGTTATAACATTATTAAATGTAAAGAATGAGCCAATTGTCTTTAAAGGTGTTTGCAAAGGTAAAATTTTACCTGCTCCTGTTGGGGAAGGTGGATTTGGCTATGATCCAATCTTTTATTCTTATGAAGGAAAAGTGAACTTTGGAGAAGCTAGTAGCGAAATAAAAAACAAGTTTTCTCATCGCGCTAAGGCTTTGGAGCAACTTGTTAAATATCTAAAAGATAAAAAGTTAATTAACTAATTTAGAAATAATTAAGCGGGCAACAAAGGAAATAATAAATCCTGCCGCTGATATGGCTAATACGATAACACCTGGATAGATGTTATCTTTAATCGAGAAAATTAATACTAAGCCAATTATTAATGCGATAACACTTAATCCACTTAAAGCGGTTAAAAATCTTTTTGTTTTAACAAATTTAGAACCATCTTTAAAGATATTATCTTTGATTTGTGTTCCTTCTTCATCTTGGGCTAAAACATAACCACTATTTTCAATTATTTCATAGTTCTTAGAGCCATTTTCTTTAATAGATTCAATAATCTCTAAAAGCTCACTTTCTTTAATTGTGGCGTCTTCTGTATAATCAACATCTTTAAAGAAATTTTCATCAATAAAAGATAGTATCTCCACTATTTGGGAATTTTTGTTCAAATAAAGGTGTCTTGCTTCAAGCGAATAGAACTTATCATTTTTGGATAAGTTTTTCTTTAAGCCAAGCTCATAATCGGATAATAAATAAATGATTTCAGAATAATAATCATTAACTTTAAGTTTGTTATCTTCATTAGGGGTGAGAATATCTTTATATTGATTTAAAGTTTTAATGATTTCATTTAAATGATCTTCTCTTACTCTTGAATCTTTAATATAGGCTTCGATTAAATATAAAACTGCATCTTCACTAAGCTCTAAAAGAATTAATCTGCTATAAGATTCAATAGCTTTTTTATAATCCATTAATTCATTTAGATATTTATAACCATCATTCATATGACGGACGAGAACCATTTGATATAGTTTTTCGCCTCGAGATAAACCAAAAGCTTTACCGCATTTTGGACAAACTTGTTCTTCTTTAAAATCAGCAGGTTCGTAAGTGTAATAACAATGTGTGCAGACAACCTTTTTCATACAATAGAAATATTAATATATTTATAAAGAATAAAGAATAAGATTTTTTGAAAAATATGAAAGGTAATGAATTTGTATAAATTCTTATTAGCAATAAGCAAAAAATGTGTTATTATCTTTAATACTGGAGCAATACCCAAGAGGCTGAAGGGGACGGTTTGCTAAACCGTTAGATCGGGTCACCGGTGCGAGAGTTCAAATCTCTCTTGCTCCGCCAGTTAAAAATTATATCGACTTTGTCGATATTTTTTTATTTTTAATAGGTAAATTAATATTAAAAGTGGTTTTAAATAGTTAAAGATAATAAAATAAGGAGAGGTTTTTATTATGTCTATTTATAAAATCATTTCTTTAGTTAATTATGCTTTAAGTGTTGTAATCGGCATTTTATTAATTTTCGCCGCAATCTTTAATTTTATTCCTGAGTCATTAGGAGGCGTTATGATTGCCTTTGGTGTTATTAGTATTGTTCCAGTCGTTGTTAGTATCTTTAAGAAACAACCTGTAAAAATTATCGATTTTGCATATCCATTTATTTTTGCAATCATCGGTATCGTATTATATTTCTCTTTCTTAGATATATCGGTCTTAATTAAATTACTTGTTTTATCAGTTTTAGGTTTCTGTTTAGGAATGATTATCTACGGCATTTATATAATCTTTTCCAAAAAGAAAATATTAAAAGGCATCTTATTAGGAGTTTTAGGCATCTTATTAATTCCTAATGTTATCGTATTTCTTACTGTGGAAAGCTATGACGCAGCCTTTTGGATTACTTTAGGCGCTTTCTTAGCAATTTATAATTTAGTCTATTTCATTCTTGAGTTAAGAACCAAAGAAGAAGATAACGAAATTACTAAGTTGGAAGAAATTAAAGACGACTCACTAGAAAATCATGAAGCCAATTAAATTAACTATGATGTGCATGGTTTATAAGAATGATGGTTCATTCCTTGTTTTAAACCGTGTTAAAAAAGACTGGCCAGGTCTTACTTTCCCAGGTGGACATGTTGAAGATGATGAAACGATGTATGAAGCCTGCAAAAGAGAAATGAAAGAAGAAACTGGTTTAGATGTTAAAAATCTTGAAAATGTAGGCTATATCGAATGGAATGATTTTGGGGATGGAATTAGACATTTCTCGGTCCTATTTAGAACAAATGATTTTAGTGGCACGATTAAATCTTCAAAAGAAGGAGAAGTATTCTTTATTAAAGAAGAAGATATTAAAAAATATCCTCTCTCGAATGATTTCGATAAGATATACGAATTAATGAAAAGGTAGATTCGCTTAAGAACCTACCTTTTATTTATGATTTTTAAATTAAACTTACTTAACAATTTCAAGCTTAATTAAGTTAGTTGATCCGGCTTTAGCACCTGCACTACCACCAGTTAAGATGACGTGGTCACCAGCTTTTAGATTAAATGTCATCTTAGCTAAATTTAATGCGTTATTAAACATTGGGGTAGTATGTTCAAATTTACC
>CAMOYS010000036.1 GCA_946630435.1 uncultured Caryophanales bacterium
ATGATGGTGAATATTGGCATAAACAAGTCCAAGTTTCAAATAACGCGAAACAAACTATTTTAATGAAATATGATGAGTTTACCTTAAGAACTCAAGGCACAAATATTTTTAACCGCGTCTTTGACTGGCAACATATTCGTTACTTTGAAATCGTCTTTGAAAGAACATTTGGTGATGGTGTTTGTATGTTAAGTGACATTAAAGCGGTCCAATATGATAACTATAAATATATGTTCATGGACAAGATGGACTTCAGAAGCGATGATATGGATAACTGGACCTATGAAACCTATAACTTCTTAAAAGATGTTTCTGAAGATGGTTCCTCCATTACCTTAACTTATCTAAATACTCCAACCGAACTTATGGATAAAGGCTTCAATAGTTTTGGTTATGGTTTCCAAAATATCCCACTTAATAAATACTTCGCTGCAGGTGATGCCATTAGAATGAAGGTTAAATATACTGGAACTGGGCCGAACGCTGTGTTCTACTTTAGAATTCTTGAAGAAGATAATGATAGGTGGCAGTTTAAGACACCATTCACTGATTTAATTCAAGACGAATTTAAAGAAATAGTTATTCCTCTTAAAGCTTTCCAAAGAATGGAATATATGAATGGTGATGGTGCTAAACAATTCTATTTCGTCCAAAGATTTAATATCGGTTTAGCTCAAAACTATTCTGAAGGTAGCTTAACTATTAAAGATTTAGAAATCGTTAAAATTGATGACATTGTCGAAGATAGAACTAGACATGTTGGTTTAGATGGAAAGATCGAAGACTTTAACGATTACGATATGTATACCGAACTTTATTACTTCTGGGAGCAAAGCGTTGAAAATAAAGATGAAGCGATGAAACTCGATAACATTCATAAAGCTATCGCTCCAGGAAATACTTATTGTGCGGAATTTGACTATAAAGCCGATATGGAAATGGCGGTCTATCAACTTTATATGGACACCAAAAACGTTAATGAGAACTTTAACGCTTTCCAAATTTGGCTTAAAGATAATACACCTAAGTCACAAGATCCAGCAGTTGCTTATCTTGATCCAAATGATATTGCTGCGGAAATGACTATTCAATTAACGATGGATAGCGGTGAATGGTATCGCTATGTTATTGATAAAGTGGAAAAAGAATGGAATGTTTATACGATTAAGTTTGAAGATTTCACTTTAATTAATGAAAGAGATTTAATTGATAAACCAAATCCATTAAGCGCAAATCACATTATCCATATGGCGTTTGGCTTTAAGTATCTTTATTATGATGCTAGTGGTAAACACCATCCAACATATGCGATTGCTAACCCTGTTTATCTTGATGAAATCTATTTAACAAGTGCAACTGAGTCCTCAGTTATTGAATTAGACACCACAATTAAACCTGATTCAGAAAATCCAGATATCACTACTATTGAAACTATGGAAGGTTACGCTAATAGTGAAGCGATGTTTGATTACTGGTCTTATATGTCTGACCACGATTATAACTTGATGGAATTATCTAATGATGTTTCATCTGAAGGTGGTAAGAACTCTATTAAGATGCAATACAAGGGTTATGATTCAGTATCTTATGGACGTAATACTCAGTTTGCTAAGAGTGTGACTGCTAAAGGTATCACGCTTGATATTAAAGGTGATGGTAAAGCCACAGTTTACCTAAACCTTAACTGGAGAGAAGGAACAGCGATCTTTAAACATCGTTATACCATTTCAAATATCCCAACTGAATGGACTCGTTTCGTCATTGGTTTTGAATCATTTAAAGATGTTAATGGTAGCAGTAAAGCTCTCTCTAAAGATAAAGCTAATTTAATTGAATCTATTTCCTTTGGCATCGTTAATAGCGATTACACTACAAGTAGTATTCATGTCGATAATATTAGATTACGTCTTGATGTTAGCTATAACGTTAACACCAGAACTCAAATTGGTTAAAAGAAAGGAGTGTTTATATGAAATTTGTTAAATATGAAAAGAATCCAATCTTAAAACCAAACCCAAAAAATCAGTGGGAAGAGTTATGTGTTTTAAACCCTGCCGCTATTTATAATAAGGAAGATAAAACCTTCTACATGATTTACCGCGCCGCAGGTAATGATAAAACCCATATTATCCATTTAGGTTTAGCTACTTCTAAAGATGGAATCAACTTTGTTAGAGAAAGTGATAAACCATTATTAAGTGGAGATCCTAATGGCTTAGATGCTGGAGGCTGTGAAGATCCACGTTTAGTTAAGATGGGTGATTATTTCTATCTTACTTATGCATCTCGTCCATTCCCGCCTGGCCAATATTGGAGAGAAGATAAAGAATATTTTGGTTTCCAACCTGAATTTGGTCCAAAAGTTCTTGTCTATAATAACACCTTAACTCATCTTGCTATTTCAAAAGATTTAAGACATTGGAAGAAACTTGGTCCGATGACTGATTCTCATTTTGATGACCGTGATGTCTTTATCTTCCCGGAAACAATAAATGGCAAATTCTATATGCTTTCAAGAGCGATGGAAAGATGTGGGGAAGGTTATCCAAATAAAAATCCTGCTATTTGGTTATCTTCATCTGATGACTTATTACATTGGGATAATTACACCTTACTTATGGAAGGTAGAACCGATTGGGAAGATAAGAAAATCGGCGCAGGAACCCCACCAATTAAGACAAAAGATGGTTGGTTAGTCCTTTATCATGGTGTCTCTAAAAAAGATGATGCTTATCGAGTGGGCGCTATCCTTCTTGATTTAAATGATCCATATAAGATTATTGCTAGAACTAAAGATTTCTTAATGGAACCAGAAGAAGAGTACGAAACAAATGGCTATTATAATGGCTGCGTATTTCCAACTGCAGTGGTTCCTAAAGATGGTACTTTATACATCTATTACGGTGCAGGAGATAAAGTTATCTGCTTAGCCACGATAGAAGAAGACAAACTTCTTAAGTATTTAAAGGAGGAATGTTATGAAAAGTAAAAAACTAATCTCTCTTGGAGTTATGTTATCGGCTAGTGTTACTTTCGCTAGCGGATGTGGCTCTATGGCAGCTCATGGCTTAAAAGAAAACCAATTTTATGTTGATTTCTACTCCAACTACTTAAGAGAAGACTTTGTTCTTTCTAATGGCACAATTGCTAAAGGTAATAATATTATCTATAAGACAATTGAAGTTGATAAAGATTCATTAATAAGTAAACCTGAAGATCCATCCCGTAAAAACTATGATTTTGTTGGTTGGTTTACCGAAGAAGAAGGGGTTAATGAATGGAACTTTGCTACTCAAAGAGTTATCAAAAACACTAGGTTATTCGCTAAATGGGAATACACTCATGAAGAAGTTGAACCTGAACCAGAATACACTCCACCTTCAACTGTTTTAGATGAAAGCGCAGAACTTGATTACATTATCGATTCAGTTATGTATTTCAAGGTTAACTACAATATTGTTAATCTCCCAACTGCAGCTATTGATAAACTAAATGCTTTTAAAGAAGATGTTCTTCCATATATGGAATATCGTGTTAAAGCTACAAAGACAATCAGTGCAACTTATGATGACAATAAGATTACAGTTAAATGTGGTGATAAAGAACAAGTAATCACTGTTAAAGATGCTTCGTTAGACTATGTTTTAGGTAATTCTACCTATGAAGCTAAAGCTAAAAACTATGAAAAGAACGCTGTTATAGAAGAGAATTATCATGTTATGTTAGCGGGTTCTTCTTCTATTGAATTCTGGACTACTTCTAAAGAAGATATGGATCCAATTGTTTCTTATAACCATGGTATTGGTGGCACCACTATTGAAGAATGGGATGAATGCTTAAATCAAAGATTAGTCCTCCCATATAAACCAAAAATGGTAGCGTACTATGTTGGTATTAATAACGTTATTAACTCCAAAGAAAGTGCGGATGTTATTTATAATAAACTTGAGAAATTTATGAATGACACTCATGAAGCTCTTCCAGATACCAAGGTTCAATACATTATGATGAACTTAATTCCTGGCTTCCCAGCGTATTATGACGTCATTAATAGTGTTAACGCTAGAATTACTAATTATCAAAAATCTCATTCCTCTTGGTTAACTTTAATTAATCCAGGAGTGGCGTTACTTAAAGAAAACGGCGAACCAAATGCAGCTTACTTTAGAACCGATGGTTTACATCTTTCCTATTATGGCTACACCATTTGGGGAGGAATTATTAAAGAATCCATCCTTCGTGGATTAGAAGCAATGTAATATGGACTATAGGGTTGATATTGAGAATGAA
Organism: uncultured Caryophanales bacterium; assembly: GCA_946630435.1. Classification (GTDB taxonomy): domain Bacteria; phylum Bacillota_I; class Bacilli_A; order RFN20; family CAG-826; genus Fiminaster. Next base: position 4,291 of record CAMOYS010000036.1, read on the forward strand.
TACAAAAAGGCTAAGTCTACTTTCCTTAAACACTCTTTATTGTTCTCACTTATATTAACCCTAGTCCTTATAGGTGATGTTTTATTAGTTACTTTATCTGGTGAAAATTATGTAATTAATCTAATTATCGCTGCAGTTATCACAACTTTATTCAGTTGGTACGCGATATTCTTCTTCACAAATATATATGGCGAGATCAACTCTAGGTATCGTTTCTATAAAGGTTATGATAGTGGACTAAAACCAGTCGAAGAAGTGGAGTTTTTGTCCCAAAGAGGCGAGATCCTATATGTTAATGGACTTTATGTCTATGAATTATCAGTTCGTTATTTTGAGGGAATTACCCATCAAGATAAAATCATTTACTGCTTTGATAAACTTGATTTCGAAGTAGGAGATAAGTTAACGATTGAAACTTATCAACGCATCATCGTTAAGGCGGAAAAACATTCATGAATGAACTTAGAAAGCATCGAATTAAATCCGTCTTTAGATACACCTGGCCTTTTTATATTATCTCAGGTGTCGTTATCAGCTTGACGCTTGTATTCATCTTTGGTGCAACTCACCGTATACCAGAATACAAAACTCTAACTTTATTTGTTTCAGGTGAAGTAACTGATTACAAAAAGCTTGAGAAAGATGTTCTTACTAGATTTAAGGATAACGAATTAAAAACCTTTGGTACAATTGACGCTAATCCTAAGGAACAGACTTATTACAATAGGTTAAGTATTCAAGGCTATAGTAGCGCGGACATCTTAATTCTTCCTACTTCTGTTATTGAAAACTTAAATCTTGCTTACTTTGCCTTAAGTTTACCAAATGAGTTAGTTAATGATTATTATTCTGGATACTCTATTTATAATAGAGATGAAATAAAATACGGGGTTAAGTTAGATAAAGCAAAAATAAATAGTTATATGAATCTTCCAAATGAAGATTGCTATATGGTATTAAACGCGAAAAGTCAAAATTTAGGAGAATATGGAGGTATTGCGGTTAAGGAACACAATAACGCACTCAACTTAGTGAAAGACTGGGGAATATGATGTTTAAAGCAAAAGAGAAAACTATCAGCGATAACGAAGCAATGAAGTTTCTTCCACATACTAGGAAGGAAGTTTTCTTTGATCTTATTAAACACCGCAAAATGACTTTATTTGCCCTTTCTTCATTTGTCTTTATGTTCTTTATTCCTCTTGCGATTGATTTAATCTACTTTAACTTTTTAGAAGCTAGTGTTTCTCAAGATAAACCAGAATATTTATTTTCCTTAATCTTCTATTCGATGCTTATTATGCTACCATGCATGATTCTAGGTTTTATTGGTTTATATGGTGGCTTTTACGTTGCTAAAAAGTTAGTGTGGCAAGAAGGTATCAGCCTTGCTCAAGATTTCTTTAAAGGAATCAAAGAAAACTGGCTCCATGGTTTAGTTAATGGACTAATATTTGGAATTATTCTCTTTGGATTTGTAGTTGGAGGATATTATTTAATTATTTACGCTCCTCTAGCCCCTATCTGGAGTGGAATTGGTATTGGTGCGTTAACTTTACTAGTTTTATTCTTTGGTATGTCAATTTCGCTTGTTTATACCCAAGATGTTTATTATTCAAACCCATACTTAGTAACCCTTAAAAATGGCTTCCGTTTCTTAGCCTTATTAAATTGGAAAATTTTGGTACTATTTGTCCTATCCACGGGAGTTGTTATAGGGTTATGTTACGTAAATAACTTAATTATGATAGTGGTAGGACTATTCTTATTTGCTATTTTAAACAGCGTGGTTATCGTTCTTTATACTTTAATTTCTCACGCTGGATTTGATAGATTTATTAATTTTGAACATTACCCTGACATGGTTGGTAAGGGTTTATATAAAAAGGAGTAATATAGAAAAGGAGTCTTATATTATGGCAGATGTTACACTTAGACACGTTTACAAAGTTTATGATGGGAGCGTTCGAGCGGTTAATGATTTTGATTTAGAAATTAAAGACAAAGAGTTCGTCGTTTTCGTTGGTCCTTCTGGATGTGGTAAATCTACAACCTTAAGAATGATCGCAGGCTTAGAAGAAATTACCGCTGGTCAACTCTATATTGATGGTGAACTTATGAACGAAGTTGAACCAAAGAATAGAGATATTGCGATGGTTTTCCAAAGTTACGCTCTTTATCCACATATGACCGTATACGATAATATGGCCTTTGGTTTAAAACTTAGACACACTCCTAAAGAAGAAATTGACCGTCGTGTTAAAAAAGCCGCTGAAATTCTAGAAATTTCTGAACTTTTATCTCGTAAACCTAAAGCTCTTTCTGGTGGTCAAAGACAACGTGTGGCCTTAGGAAGAACTATTGTTCGTGATCCAAAAGTCTTCTTACTCGATGAACCTTTATCAAATCTTGACGCCAAATTACGTGTTTCGATGAGAAGTGAAATTACTAAATTACATGAAAGACTCCAAACTACCTTTATTTATGTTACTCATGACCAAACCGAAGCTATGACAATGGGTAATAGAATCGTTGTTATGAAAGATGGTTATATTCAACAAGCTGATACTCCTATTACCTTATTTGAAAACCCATCTAACTTATTTGTGGCGACTTTCTTAGGTTCTCCTCAAATGAACATTATTGAAGCAGAACTATTTATGGAAGGTAAAACATTAAAAGCTAAACTTAATGGTTCTACAGATGTTGTTACATTCCCAGATATTAAAGCTAAACAATTAGCAAATAAGAAGTATATTGGTCAAAAAGTCCTTCTTGGTATAAGACCAGAGCATGTTATTCCAGGAAAAGGTGATATTGAAGTGGATGTTGATGTTGTTGAACATTTAGGAGATGAAACAATTCTTTACACTAAGATGAAAAATAGAAAAGAACAATTCATCCTTAAGCTTCCATTTAATTCAAAATTACATGCGAATGAAAAAACTAATGTCGAATTTAATATGGAATTTGTCTATATGTTTGATAAAGATACCCAAAAAGCTATCATGGGTATTCCTTATGAAGATGAAATTCCAGTTCGTATTGAAGGAGATAAAATCACGATTGGTAAGCAAGTTAAAACTCTTGATCCTGACTTCAAGAGCCACTTACTTGATAACGCCTTCAATAATGATGTTAGACTAGGAATTAAACCTGATTATATTTCTAGAGAAAGTATTCCAGATAGTTTGGAAATCGAAGCTAAATTAGAATTCATTGAACAAAAGACTGATTACCAAGCTGTCTTCTTCTCAATTGATGGAGTAGATGGATATTTTGCGATGAAAGTTAGAAATGATGAAAAGGTCACATTAGATCAATTCACTCATCTATATCTCCCATATCAAAGAATGTTTATCTATGATAAGGACAACAATAAAGTTAAATCTAGAGAAGTAGTCCATCCAAATGTTACCACCGCGGAAGTTAAGAATATTAACGGTATGATGAAGGTTAAAGTTGCCGGTACAACATTATCTTATCCATCAGAAGAAAATGTCCCAGACGGCATTTATAATTTGACCTTTAAACAAGATAAATTAATTCCTATCTTTAATAAGAAGATGGTTAAGAAAGGATTTGAAAACCCAGTATTTGATAATCCTAATAATAAGATCTTTGTTTCCGCTTATGATGAAGATATCTTAGGCACAAAATTATTAACTTATGTCGAAGTAGCGGATCTTGAATATTATGCTTCCTTTGTCGTAGATAATAAGTTCTCTGTTTATAAAATGCCAAAGTTTGAACTTTATGTTCCACGTGATGGCTTTGAATTAACACCTAAGGGTGAATAGTAATTAGTTAAAATGAGATCTTTTCAGAATATTAATTTCTATAAAGATTTGTATCTAGATTTGTTTTTACCTGAAAAGGATGAATTTTACACGATCATCCATTTTCATGGCGGAGGCTTAGTAGAAGGTGATAAAGGCGATACATATAAGTTTGTAGAACACTTAGTTAATCTTGGTTTTGCTGTTGCTACAGCGAACTACTCGTTATTACCTAAAGTAAAATACCAAGAAATCTTAAATGACGCCGGTGAAGCCGTTCGATTTATTAATGAAAATATAAGTAAATATGGTAAGTCTAAAGGCCTATTTATTTCAGGACAATCCGCGGGAGCGTGGATTACTTTAATGCTTTGCTTTAATAAATCGATTTTAGAGTCTAAAAACATCAAAAACGAACAGATTATCGGCTGGATCAGTGATTCCGCACAACCAACAAGTCATTTTAATATCTTAAAAATAGAGCAAGGTTTAGATCCTTTGACACAAAGAATTGATGAATGTGCGCCTTTATTTTATGTTAATGAAAAGACTACTTTCTCAAAGATTTTATTAATGTCTTATGAAGATGATTTAGCGAATAGATTAGAGCAAAATAAATTACTCTATTCGACTCTAAAAAACTTCAATAAAGACGCTGATATTGAGTTCAAATTATTGAAGAAGTGGCACTGCCATGGTTCATGTGAATTAGATGATGATGGAGAGTTCGAAGTAATTAAATCGATAAAACATTGGTTAAATATCTAAAATAACAGTTACAATATTAATTAGAAAAGGGAGATACCATTTGGTGTCTGTAAGGGGCCTAGTATGAATTATTTAATAGCTTTGCAGACAGCTTATTCATATATGGTCTAGTCATTTATTATTTTATAATAAATTCAAATTCCTTCTCCCTTTTTCTTTTTTATATGTTAGAGAAACTTTTAGACACTAAATCATGGAATGAGTTTATTAAAAGTAAGTTAGATAATAATTACTCTTCTATTTTTTCCAAGCGAAAAGTAAATAAGATTTTAGCTAATAATACTTATAAAGATATTTCAAAATCAATTGTTGATGGCGAGTATCAATTTTCAATACCGACAAAACATATAATTTCGAAGAATTCTAGTTCAAAAAGAAGAGTAGTTTATCTTTTAACTTTAGAGGAATCATTCGTCTTAAAACATATTTCCTATCTTTTATATCAATACGATGATTTATTCGCTCCAAATTTATATTCTTTTAGAAAGAAAACCGGTGTTAAATCAGCAATCAATGAAATTAGGAAAAAACACAATTTGAGTGGACTATATGGGTATAAACTAGATATTTCAAACTATTTTAATAGCATCAATATTGATCTATTTTTGGATGAATTAAAGGATAATGTCGACGATGATGTTTTTAATCTTTTCTCTAAATTATATAGTGATAAAAGAGTCAGTTATCGCGGACAAATAATTGAAGAAAATAAAGGCGCAATGGCGGGTGTACCTTTATCTGCTTTTGCGGCGAACTTTTATATAAGAAATATTGATGAATTCTTTTATAAAGAAAAAATATTTTATTTAAGATACGCAGATGACATTATCTTCTTTACTAAATCTAAAGATGATAGAGATAAATACATCCGTGCTCTTAAGACTTTATTAAACGAAAAACATCTTTCTATTAACGAAGATAAAGTTTCATATATTGAGCCTGGAGAATATTTTGAATTTCTTGGGTTTGGTTTTGATGGAAAAACAATTGATATTTCTAAACATTCTAAACAAAAGATTAAAAGTAAGATCAAACGACAAGCGAGAAGACTTTTAATGTGGAAAGATAAAAAGAATCTACCACCAGAGAAAGCTTTAACTACGATAAATAAGAAGTTCAATAAAAAATTCTATGGAAAAGTCGATAATGAAACATCTTGGTCTTATTGGTATTTTCCTATTATAAATACTAGTAAATCTCTAAAAGAGGTCGATGCTTATTTTCAAGATGAACAAAGATATCTATATACTGGACGTCATAATAAAATGAATTATAAGAAGTGCCCATATGAAACTTTAAAATCATGTGGCTATAAACCTCTTGTTCACGAATATTATGAATTTAGGAAAAACAAGGATAAATAACTTATTTTATATAGGAAGTCCGTTCTTTTTAGATATCTTATCGAAAA
>CAMOYS010000037.1 GCA_946630435.1 uncultured Caryophanales bacterium
CATACCGCTATTGATGATTTAGAGCTTCAAGATGTTATTGATTTAGGTACTTCTCCATCCCAAGTAATGATTACTTTATCAACAGTTAAGATTTCAGATTTAGGAAATAAGATTAACAACTTAACTTTCCAAGATGTTATTGAAGCACCTGATTCCTCTGCTCCTCAAATCGTTAAGACTTTATATAACGAAAACGTTTTAATTAGTAATATCACAACTAGATTATCTTCCTTAACTCTTGGAGATGTCTTCTCCACAGATGATTTAAACGATAACTTTGTTTTAAAACATATTCCATCTACCACTAGTATCAATGGCTTAGGAACTGCAGTTAATAATCTTAAGATTGTTGAAGTATTCGAAAATGATATTTATAAACATGATGGTACTGGTGCACTTATCGAACCATTAGAATATGAAAATGTTATGTGGAAATACCTTTTACATGAATCGGATGAAGATTTAGATGATCCAGTTGTTAAAGGTAATAACTACACAATCGCTAATGATATGGGTCAAATGATTCAAAATATGCAAGATAACGTTCAACGCGCTAAGATTCGTGAACTTGTCGCTGATGATCTTATTACACTTAATCCAGCTTATTTAGCGAACTTAAATGAAAGACTTAAAGTATCAAGAGAAGTTCCTCCATTTGGAGTGCAAACTATTTATCTTGATGCTGGAACACCATACGAAGGTTTATTATTAGGGGATTACACAATTACAGGACTACTTGATTTATTAGCCTCGATAGCGGCTTAGAAAAGAACTAAATGCTTAAGTGCGATAAATGTGGTTTTGAAAATAAAGATAATGCAACATTCTGCATTAACTGTGGAGAGCGTTTTGATGGTATTTCCTTATGCCCATATTGCCATAAAGAAATCCAAAATACTGATAGGAACTGCCCTCATTGTAATAAATCATTAGGGAAAGAATCACTTGATCCTCTTAATGAAGAAGAGGATAGAAGAAAGACAAAAAGAGAAAAAGTAAATCCTATTTTTGAACGTGTTTTTATTATCGTTGGGATAGTTTTATTTGCTTTATCTTTCGGCTTAGTATTCGTGAATTTTTATTCAATTGGTGATGATAAATTTAATATTATCACCCTCTTATTTTATAACTGGAGTATGCCTAATAATGGGGCAGAAACAATCAATTTTGTTCACCATATTTTAGTAGCGACATTTCTAGTAATTAACTGGATTTTCACCTATATAATCGCCTCAATTGGAATTTTTCGCTCAGTTAAAGAACTTAAAAAAGAGGCTCCATTTACTTATCAAGGAGCGAAGTTTATTGGCTTTATTTTGTTAAGTAATTTGTTCACTTTATTTGTTACTATGTCTAACGCTAAATTTATTGATAACTTTAACGCTTATGTAGTCATAGATGGTTCATATATTTCAGCGTTATCTAATCTTCTTCTTTATGTGGCATTAGCGATGGTTTATCGAACTTATTATTCCTTTGAAAAAGGAAGATTCTCAAGATTAATTGAAAAAGTATTATTTTCATTCTTTATTTATGGCTTTGCTTTATTAGTGTTATTTTTAGCTTTCCCAAGTGTACTTACTTTTAAAGAAAATGCCGATGGAAATGTTGGTATTTTTAGCGCGATTTCTTCATTCTCCTATTTAGAAGATTATTTAGTTAATGTTAGCCTAGAAACTAGTAGAGCGTCTTTCATTCTTGAAATTGTTTCCTTTGCATTTATCTTTATTGGATTACTTTTATTTATGACTTTAGGATTTATCTTCCTTCAATTTTATTTTGGAAAGATTGAAGAACAAAAGTCATTTAAAATACCATTCTTCTCTGCATCTATCTTTGTTTCCGTTACTATCTTTATTGGTTTTATTTGTCACTTAGTGTCTCTATATACATCTCCATATTCTGATTTATTTAAATTTGTCTTCCCTCTTTCAATCGTAATGGCGGTTTTCCCACTTGCTTTAATCGTCTTTACCCTTGTTCCTTCTTTGATCCTAACGAGAAGAAATATCCTAATTGATAAGCTACTTAACAAAAACAAAGAAAATTAACATTTTATTTTATAAATAAGTTAAAAAGTATATAATCGTTTTGCTATGGAAGAGAAAATTAAGGTTTTGGTTAACAATAAAAAAGCCTTCTATGATTATTTCTTAGAAGATTTTTTAGAATGCGGAATCGAACTTAAAGGCTCAGAAATCAAGTCAATTCGTAAAAATGGTGCTTCTTTGCATGATTCTTATATCGTTATCCGTAATGGAGAAGCCTATATCTTAAATATGCATATCACTCCTTATGAACATGGAAATATTTTTAATCATGAACCTGATCGTACAAGAAAACTCTTAATGCATAAAAAAGAAATATCTAAATTCTTCCGTAAAGCTAAAGAACAAGCGATGACTATTGTTCCCACTAAAGTATATTTAAAACGCGGTAAAGCTAAGATTGAAATTGCTTTAGCAAAAGGCAAAAAGAAATACGATAAACGCGATGTAGAAAAAGCTAAAGAAGATAAAAGAACAATCGATAAAGCTCTTAAAAGTGGAGGTAGATATCAATGAATAAAGCGGAAATGAAACAATATCTTTTAGATCATGAATACTCTACTTATGAAAGAGACGCTTATGATAAGTTTTTAAAAAGCGAAAGATTTAATTACGATATTAAGTCTATTCATATCACCGGCACAAATGGTAAAGGAAGTGTCGCTAATTACTTATATAACATCTATTTAAAAGCAGGCTATAAAGTTGGTTTATTTAACTCCCCATATCTTAATGATGTCACGGAAATGATTAAGATAAATGGAAGAAATATCACTGATGATGAGTACTTAGAAATCTTTAATGATTATCTTAAGAAATTTGAAAAATATGGGCTTTCTGCTTTTGAAATTGAAACATTTATCGCTTTTACTTACTTCAAAAAGATGGGGGTAGATATCTCCATTATTGAAGTTGGTATGGGTGGATATATTGATGCGACTAATGTCATCACTCCTATCTTAAGTATCATTACTTCTGTATCACTTGAACACACTTCTTATTTAGGCCGTTCAGTATCGGAAATCGCTGAAAATAAAGCAGGTATTATTAAAGATGAAGTTCCTGCTTTAGTGGGTAAACTTGAAGACTCCGCGATGTTTGCGATTAGAGAACACTGCAAGGAATATGATTCCCCATTACATATCGTTGATGACTATCATCATGAAAGAATTGAAAATGATGAAGTAATTTTTGATTACCTTCCATATTTAAATCTTAAACTCCATACAAGATCACTTTATCAATGTAAGAATGCTTCTATTGCAATTGAAGCCACTAATATTGTTAAAGATATTATTCCAGTTACTGAGGACAATATTAGAGAAGGATTATACACTGCACCTTTAGAATGTAGATTTGAATATATTAAAGATAATCTCATTCTTGATGGAGCGCATAACCCAGAAGCTATGCTTTCTTTAACAGACACTTTAGATAAAACAATTACTAAACCAATCCACGTTTTATTCGCTGTCTTTAGAGATAAAAACGTTGATTCAATGTTAAATATCTTATCTAAATCAGTTCATGATGTTACTTTAACGACATTTGATCATAAAAGAGCGAGAACTGAAGAAGAATTCTTCCTTTATTTAGGTGACTATAACTTTAAAGCGGATTATAAAACCGCTCTTAAAGAAATGATGGAAGAATATAAAGATGACATTATTTTAGTTACAGGTTCATTAGCCTTTGTTGGAGTCATTCGAAAATACTTAAATGAGAATTAAGTTAGATTTAGTTCAAAAGATTTCTTTAGCGGGAATATTACTTGCCTTAGTAATAATTTTTACTAGATTTTTATCATTCCAAAATATTCCTGTTATTCCTTTTGTTCGTATCTCACTTGGTCCTGCTTTAATTATTTTTTCCTCTATCCTACTTGGCCCATTCTTTGGAGCGATTGTTGGAGGTTTATCTGATATCCTTGGAATTGTCTTAGTTCCTAATGCTTTAGGTTATGGAATTAACCCGTGGTTTACCGCGGTTTACGCCCTTCTTGGAATTATTCCTGGATTACTAATTTATCTATTCGAAAAAGTTAATTCTGATAAGGCTTTAAAAATCTCATTGGTGGCATTTCTTAGTGCTTTATTTATCTTTACCACGGTGTTTTTACTCATAAATAATGACATTACTTTATTTGGTAAAAACTATGTCTTTGAAATATGGCATAAAGTCCTTATTATTGCTCTAGCGTTTAACTTCAGCGTAGGTACAGTAATTGGTATCCATTTCTTAGATATTTATTTCAAACATCGTAATCAAGATGGATGTCATTTCTTTTCCATTTATAAAGTGACAATCATTTCTATTATCGATGAATTTTTAGTCTTATTAATTCTTAACTCAATTGTTAAAGCATATTTCTTTGAAACAGACTTCTTAGTGATATTTTTTTCACAATGTATCGTCTTTTTCATCAATATTATGCTTGATGCATTTGTGGTTACAAATTTACTAAACCTAATGAAAAAAGTAATCAAAGAAAGAAAGAAGGATAAATTCGATGAGTGAAGAAAATAAAGAACTTGAAGAGCGTCCTACTAAAGACTTAAAAGTAGATGAATCATTATTAAGTGAAGAAGAAAGAGAAGAGCTTCATAAAAGATCATTTCCCCTTGGCTTAGTAATAACAATGGGTGTTGTCGCGCTTTTAATGATTGCTTGTATTATTGTAATTGTTAACATTAAATAAATTTAAATGCTATAATTTATCAAACTTACAAAGGAGAGAATGTTTATGGGAAATATACCACACGCGAATATATCTTGGGATGAATACTTTATGGGTATGGCTATTTTATCTAGCCAAAGAAGTAAAGATCCTAACACCAAAGTAGGTGCTTGTATTGTCGATAAAGACCATAAAGTCGTCTCCAATGGTTATAACGGTATGCCTACTGGTATTGATGAATCTAAAATCTCTTGGAATAAAGGAGAAGGCTTAGATTCTAAATATTTATATGTTTGTCACGCTGAACTTAACGCTATTTTAAATACGAGAGATGGTTCTCAACTTAAAGGTTGTACCCTCTATGTTACCTTATTCCCATGCAATAACTGCGCTAAAGCGGTTATTCAATCCGGTATCGCTGAAATCGTTTATTTAGACAATAAATACGCTGAACAAACTGATTTTAAAGCTAGTGCCTTAATGCTTGAACTTGCCGGAGTTAAAGTTAGAAAATACGAAGGTAGAGTCCCTTCCTTAAATTATTAAAAAATATGAACCTTATTGAAGTAAAAGATCTTAGTTTTTATTATGAGAATGAGAAATATGTTCTTGATAAGGTTTCATTTGTAATCGAAAGCGGTAAATACTATTCCATCATCGGCCATAATGGCTCAGGTAAATCTACTTTAGCTAAGCTACTTATGGGCTTACTTGTTAAAAAAGAAGGAAGTATATCCGCTTTTAATTTGGCTTATAATAGACAAAATATTGAAGAAATTAGAAGTCATATTGGAATCGTTTTCCAAAACCCAGATAACCAGTTTATCGGTTCAACTGTTCAAGATGATATTGCTTTTGGTTTAGAAAATAGAAGAGTCCCTCATGAAGAGATGAGCGATATTATTTTAAAGTTCACAAAAGAAGTAGGGATGTCAGACTATTTAGAAAAAGAACCAGAGATGCTTTCAGGTGGTCAAAAACAAAGAGTGGCTATCGCTGGCGTTCTTGCCCTTAACCCTGATGTTATTATTTTTGATGAAGCAACATCCATGCTTGATCCTGTTGGAAGAAAAGATATCCATGATACGATTGTTAAGCTTAGAGAAAAGAACCCAAATTTAACTTTAATTTCCATTACTCATGATATTGAAGAAGCTTTCCAAAGTGATGAGATTATCGTCTTAGAACATGGTAAGATTTTCGCTAAAGGAAAACCTGAAGAAATTTTAGAAAAAGCCTCAGATCTCAAACGAATTGGACTAAATGTCCCATTTTTATACGAAGTAAAAGAAGAACTTAGTAAGCGTGGAATCAAAGTGAATGAATATAAAGACATTCAAAGGATGGTTGATGAAATATGCAAATAAAGTTCCTTGATGTCTCTTATACATATTCTCCAAAAACACCTTATGAATTTAACGCGCTTAAGGATGTTAACCTTGATATTAAAGAAGGTTCTTTTACTGGTATCGTTGGTAAAACTGGATGCGGTAAATCAACCTTAATTCAACATCTAAATGGTTTACTTATTCCTACTAGTGGTGAAGTTAATGTTGATACATATGTTTTAACCAATAATAAGAAAAGAAGAACTAAAAAGCTTAAAGACTTACGTAAAAAAGTTGGGGTGGTTTTCCAATTCTCTGAAAATCAACTTTTTGAAGAAACTATCTTAAAAGATGTTATGTTTGGCCCTCTTAATTTTGGTGCTAAAGCAGAAGATGCTAGAAAAATATCAATTGAATGCTTAAAGAAAGTTGGTATTCCAGAATCATATTTTGAAAAATCTCCATTTGAATTATCTGGTGGAGAAAAACGTAGAGTAGCTATTGCCGGAATTTTAGCAATGTCTCCTGATGTTTTAGTGCTTGATGAACCTACCGCTGGACTTGATCCAACTGGCACTAAAGAAATCATGAATTTATTTAAAACAATTAATGAAGAAGGTAAGACTGTTATCTTTGTTACTCATGATATGTCTTTAGTCCTAGAATACGCTACTAACGTAATTGTGATGAAAGACAAAGAAATCGTAAAAGAGGCGACTCCTGCTGAGTTATTTATCGAAAATCAAGAAGAATACAATCTTGAAACACCTCAAATTTCTTTACTTGCTAAAGCCTTAATCGATAAAGGTTTAAAGCTAGATTTAACTAAAGTAAAAGATATATCTTCCCTCGTGGATGAAATAGTAAAAGGAAGAGCAAAATAATGGCGAGATTATCGATTGGTCGTTATGTTGCTTATGATACATTCATTCATAGGCTTGATCCAAGGAATAAGATATTAGCTCTTATCCTTTTAATGGTGGCTATCTTTTTCCAATTCTCTACTTATGAAGTTACTTTTATCGTTGATGGAATATTAGCCCTATTTATCTTTGGCTTAATGATTGTTTCCAAGATTAGATTCAAAGACTTTATTAAATCGTTATCCGCACTTTGGTTCATGATTCTTCTATTATTAATCATTAATATCTTTATTCCTGGTCCAAATAAAGAATCATATGGAGTGGCTTGGACAATGTGGAATTATGATGTTTATTGGGCATCTATTTTCCAAAGTATAAAGATTACAATTCGTTTAATCTTAATGATTTCATTGACTTTAATTCTTACTCAAACCACTAAACCACTTGATTTAACATTTGCTTTTGAATGGTTTTTAGCCCCTCTTAAACTTTTTAAATTTCCAACTCATGTTGTAGCGATGACTCTTTCAATCGCACTTAGATTTATTCCAACAATCCTAGATGAAACTCATCGTATTATGAACGCTCAAACAAGTAGAGGTGTTGATTTTAAACATGGTAAATTCGTTGAAAAGATGCACGCTATCGTATCTTTAATTGTTCCATTATTTGTTTCCGCTTTTGAAAGAAGTGATGAACTTGCTGATGCTATGGAAGCTAGAGGCTATAATCCAAAAGGAAAAAGAACTAGATTCCGTAAGCCAAAATGGTCATTTAAAGATAGTGTTTCATTACTTTATGTTAGTGCAATTACTGCAGGAGTCATTGTGGTCTCAGTTTTAAATTTAGCTATAACAAGTGACCTCTTTTTCGCTTCTTCCCTTTTAGTTGAGTTTGCAATATTTATCATATTTGTTTTAATTGGAATCTTTTATACTACATTTAGGAGGAAAAAATGAGGTATATCGGAATCGTATCTTATGATGGCACTAATTTTGTAGGTTGGCAGATTCAACCAAACGGAAGAAGTGTTCAAGAAGAAATTGAGAAAGTAATTTCCCAAATTTTAAATACACCAACACGTATCCATGGTTCAGGAAGAACTGACGCTGGTGTTCACGCGATTGCACAAGTTTTCCATTTTGATGTTGAATCTTCAATCGTCGATCTTAATAAATTCCGTTATAGTGTGAACCGTTTACTTCCTAATGATATTCATGTTAAAGCTTTCTCAATTGTAGAGGATAATTTCCATGCTAGATACGATGTTGTGGATAAAACATACTTATATACTCTTAACATGGGTGAATACGATATTTTTAACCGTCATATTATCACCCAATTTATGAGACCTCTTGATGTTAATAAAATTAAAGAATGTGCTCAATTATTTATTGGAAAGCATAATTTTAAAAATTTCACTACTAAAGAAGAAGATAAAAATGACTTTGAAAGAACTATCTTTGAATTTAATGTTGATCAAGTTGATGAAGGTTTAGTTTTCCAAATAACAGGATCCGGCTTTATGAGATATATGGTTAGATTAATTGTTGGTACATTAGTAGAAGTTGGATTAGGAAAACTCGATAAAGAAGATATTGAAGATTTATTAACTAGAGAAGATCGTTCAGTTACTCCATATAAAGCACCTCCAGAAGGACTCTTTTTAGCGCATGTTGGCTATGGAGATCATGAAGATGCCTAATAACTTAAAAGACATAAAAGCCATCTTCTTTGATTTAGATGGAACCTTAATTAATAGTGAACCTTATTACAATCGTTTCTGGAGAGAAGCAGTTGCCTCTTTTGGCTATACTTTAACCTTTGAACAAGCTTTAGAATTAAGAAGCTTAGACGCTAATTTAGCCGGGAACCTATTTGAAAAATGGTATGGAGACTATTCTTTATATAAAAGAGCTAGAGAAGTTAGAAGAGAGAAAATGAATGAATATGTAAAGTCTCATCCAATCCCTCTTAAAGATGGTGCATTAGAGATACTAACTTACTTAAAAAACAAAGGAATTAAATGCTATATCGTAACCGCGACTAGAAAAGATGATGCGACTAAGATGACTCAAGAATATGGTTTATTTCCATATTTAGAAGATATTATTTCTACAAAAGAAGTTAAGGTTGGTAAACCTAACCCTGATGTATATTTATACGCTTTAGAAAAAGCTCAATTAAGACATAATGAAGTTTTAGCGGTGGAAGATTCTCCAAATGGAATTAAATCCGCATATAACGCTGGTATTAAGGGAATATTTATTCCTGATTTAACTAAACCAACAAAAGATTTAGAAAAATACATCTTTAAATCACTATCTAATCTATTAGCTATTAAGGATTTTCTTTAATAAAAATTAAAAAATTTTTGGCACTTATTATTAATAATAGTATAATAGTGTGCGTCCAAAAGGAGATTAAACTATGGGAAGACATCATGAAGTTCGTGCCGCAGCTATGGCAAGAACCGGCAAAATTAAATCAGCTTTATACGCTCGTGCTTCTAGAGAAGCATATATGGCAGCTAGAACTGGTTCTCCTGATCCAAAAACTAACTTAGCCTTAAGAGCAGTTTATGAAAAATATCGTGGTAAATCAGTTCCACGTGACGTCTTTGACCGTGCTATTAAGAAAGCACAAGGTGGCGATGCAGAAGTCTTTATCGCTGGCCGTTATGAATTCTTTGGTCCACATAATTCTTATCTTATTGTTGATACCCTTTCTGATAACCAAAATAGAGCGTTTGTCAGTGTTAAAACTGAAGTCACTCGTAAAGGTGGTCACTTAGGTAGTGTCGCTTATAACTTCACTGAATATGGCGTTTTAGTCTTTAAGGGTAATAACGTCAGCGAAGTTGAAGAAGCTCTCATTTTAGGAGATGTTGATGTTCAATCTGTTGAACAAGATGAAGACTTAATCGTTGTCTATGTCGCACCATCAGCATTCGCTAAAGCTAAAGAAGTTCTTGAAGGCTTAGGTGTTACTGAATATGAAGAAGCTGAAATTCAAATGGTACCAAACGAATATATCGATATGCCAGATGAAGAAAGCAAAGCTAAGTTCCAAGAATTATTAGACACTCTTGATGAACTTGAAGACGTTCAAAACGTATTCCATAACGTTAACTTATAATAAAGCTAATTAGAAAAA
>CAMOYS010000038.1 GCA_946630435.1 uncultured Caryophanales bacterium
AATCTATGAGCTTTACTTTCTGGGAAAAGATATCTAGATAAGGATAAAGTATCAATTTGAGGATTCTTTAAAGTTTCCATTCCTAAACGAATTAAAGCTTCATTTAAAAAGCCGACATCGAAGGCAATGTTATGAGAAACTAAGATGCTATCTTCAATAAGTTCTAAGATTTGAGGCATTACTTCTTTAATAGTTGGACAAGATTTAACCATCTCATCAGTAATCTTAGTTTTCTTTTGAACTGGTTCAGGAATATGCATTTCAGGATTAATGATAATATCCACTGTTTTGGTGATAGAACCATGTTCAAAAACAATCGCACCAAATTCAGTAATACGGTCATAACGCGTAGATAGTCCCGTGGTTTCTAAGTCGAAGACAATATAACGAGCTTTATTAAGAGGGATATCTTTAGGGTTTAAAGCAAATGGAAGTTCATCGTTAACCATATAAAGTTCACTACCATAAAGAATCTTAATGTTATATTTATCGGCGGCTTTTTGAGCTTCAGGGAAAGCTTGAACAACACCGTGGTCAGTAATAGCCATGGCTTTATGTCCCATATTTGCGGCTAAGGCAGCATAATCGGAAGCGGTAGCCACCCCGTCCATTACCGACATCTTAGTGTGTAAATGTAATTCAACACGTTTTTCTTCGTAATGATCTTCTCTTAAAGGTGGAGGAGGAAGAATATCGATAGATGAAACATTGACTAAGAGTTGATTAGTGTAAGAATCTTTTTCAGCGTAGCCTTTAACGTGAGCATATAAACCATTAATTAATGAGGCGATAAAATCACCTGACATATTTTCGTTTTCAATCGCTTTTAAAGAAATGGCAGTACCTTTATGGCCAATACCAAAAGTAAGAAGAGAAAGGCCTCCTCTAATTGTTCTAACTTTATCTATACCAAATAATTCGCCAGTAATATCAACGTTTCCTGATTTTTCATTAATTTGGGATAAATCTTCATAAACGGTGTATGGAAGTTTATCTCTCCAAGCATTCTTTCTTGAATAAGATTTACGTTCCTTTTCCATCTTCTGTTGGTTTTTATCAAGCATCTTTTTATTTTCTTCTTGATAGTTTTTAACCATATCAGTTTGCTCTTCTTCGATGATATCTTTCGCATCTTTATAATAAGTATCCGAATCTTCAGAAGCTTCATTAATTGCAGTTTCACTGACGCTTTCCGCTTTTTTAACCATGTTATCGAGTTTACGTTGAGAAACTTTAACTTCTTCCACTACTTCAATAACCTTGGAATCAATATCGAAACGATAGCCAAGAAAATCTAAAAATTCTTTAAAATCCTTGAGAACCTGTTCGTTTTCTTCCTTTTCAGTCTCACTTTTAAACTTAAACATTAAGGAATCGATATCGATTTCAGGTTGAAGAGTGGTTGGATAACGATAAGTCATTCTAAACCAATCAGAGAATAATTCTAAAGCGTTATAAATAGTAGGTTTTACGCGGTAAGAGAACTTAATATCATATGGATAATGGATCATTCTTAGACCTTCCATAAATTCACTAAGTAGTTCACTTGACCATGGTTGATCCTTAACGATTAACATATCGACTTGATTTCTATCATACGGATTACGAGAGACAGCATCAAAATCGATGTCAAATTTATTAACATCGGTGATATTGATTGAGTTAAGGAATCTCACCATCTTATTGTTCATACGCCAAATAATCTCAAAATATCAATCACAATAATCGCCGCCATAAGGAGGAAAATTAAACCTAAGCCAATGTAAGAAACAATGTTCTTAACTTTAGATGGAATCTTCCATTCTTCATATGGTGTCTCATTTTCTTTATTAATCTTTCTAAATTTAGCTTTACGGGCAGCGTTAACACTACCTTCAACCGCGGTAACCGCTAATGACCAACCATCTAAACCTGGGAAAGGTAATAAATTAAAGATAGCTAAGTTAACGGAGATTAATCCCCAGAAATATAAGTAAGTGGAGAATGTGTATGAAGAAAGAATTGAGGCACTAGTTTGGAAAATACCAATAAAGCCTGACATATTTCTAATACCACCACTAAATAAAACTCCTAAACCTCTAAAGACAGCGATAGAAGCATTACCAAAATCTTCAAAGACATTAGCCATTCTACTTCCAAAATCAAGCCATACTTCTTGAGTGATAAAAGATAAGCCAACATCCTTCCAATGATAGGAACTCCCCTCTTTTTCACTATGAATGACTAGTTTACGTAATACTCTTTCGCTTGGTGTAGCCCATGTGTCATTACCTTTTTCATTCTTACCAAGATACTTTCTAAAATATGTATCAGCATCAAAAGATAATTCACGGTCCACCATATATGGATCAGTTTTATAGTTTGGATAATATGGGATTTCATAGCCAAATTTATTCCAGTTAGCAAACGCGTCACTATTCTTAATTTCTTTAGATTCAGATGTATCTGCTGGGTAGAGTTTAAAAGCATTAGTAAAGACAGTATTATTTTTAGTGCCTGTTGGGTAATAAGTCATAACGTAATGATATTCACCAATTTGGATATCTGGATCAACGATATATAAATATCCAGCATAAATTACAGTGTCTTTAGTGTATTCATAATAGATTCTAGAATTAAAGGTATAAGTTTCTTTACTTCCATCTTCTTTTGTTTCTTCTTTAGTTTCTCCATCCATTTCGTTTCCCACAAAATAGAGACGATCTTTATTTTTAATACCAGAAGTTTCTGCAGTTGAGCCTTCTTTAACTTCGGAAATATTAGTAGCACTTACAAGTGGGAAGCAAACATCAGAAATGAAAAATAAAGTAAAGGCAAGAAGAGCATTAACGATAACACCTGCAGCGAATACCACTGCTCTTTTATAACGAGCAATACCTTCTAATGATCTTTCATGAGGAATATTTAAACCTTCTTCAAGTTCAACTTCTTCCCCATACATTGAAACATATCCACCTAATGGGATTGCTCTAATTGTGAATTTGGTTTCTTTTCCTTCTTTTGGCTTCTTTTGGAAAATCTTAGGGCCAAAACCTAAAGAATATTCTAAACAATAAACGTTAAAAGCTTTCGCGGTTAATAAATGGCCTAACTCATGAAGCGCGATTAAAACTTCAAAGCTAAGAATAGCTAAGATAATTGTTAATATCCATTCGTACCAAGTTGTTGGCATTTGCATATTATTTAATCATCTCCTTTGTTAAGTCCCTGATATATTTATCAAAATTAAGCACTTCTTCTAAAGAAGGGTTTGGATTATTATCCACCTTTGACATAATTCTCGCAATAGTTTTAGAAATATTTAAAAACGATATTTTATCTTTAAGATAAGCATTTACACAAATCTCATTTGAAGCGTTAAGCGCTACTAAAGAGAGACCTTTTTGTTTTAAAGCGTCTTTTGCAAGTAAAACACATGGGTAACGCTTTGGATCAAATTCGTGAAAATGACAATCTTTTAATTCCTTTAAATCTCTAACTTCAATTGTGTCTAAGAAAGCTTTACCTTCATACATCGCGTAACGAATTGGGTTATGCATATCTGGTTTTCCATAATCAATAATGTAACGACCATCTTTGGTTTTAACCATTGAATGTACTAAAGATTCGTCATGCATTAAAACTTCAATCTTATCTAAGCCATAGCCAAATAAATAATAAGCTTCAATAACTTCAAAGCCTTTATTCATCATCGTGGCGCAGTCAATAGTAATTTTAGCGCCCATCTTCCAAGTTGGATGGTTTAATGCATCACTGGCCTTTTTATTATCTAGTTCATCTAAAGGAACACTACGAAGCGCTCCTCCAGAGGCAGTGATAATTAATTTATCTATTTCTTCTGGTTTTACTTTCTTTAAGCATTTAGCTAAGGCAACATGTTCCGAATCAATTGGATATAGTTTTCCTTTACCTTCTTTAAGAAGATTATTAATTATATGTCCCCCTGTTACTAAAGCTTCTTTATTCGCTAAACAAAGGATTTTATTTCTCTTTAAAGCAATAACAGCAGGTTCAAGTCCAGCGATACCAACAAGCGCTTCAACACACATTTCATAATCGGCATTATTAGTAAGTTTCGCTAAACCTTTTTCACCTGAATAAAACTTAATATGAGGATATTTAACTTTGTATTCAATTGCTTTGTCTTCACTAATTAAATAAATTGAACGGACTTCTTGATGGTTTTTTAAGATTTCATCAATCTTTTCGTGCCTATTTCCCACACTAAAGGCGACAAGCTTAAAATCGTTAGGATTATCCCTAATGATATCTAAAGTCTGACTACCAATAGAGCCAGATGCACCAAGAAGTAAAACAGTTTTCATACTAGATTAAGAAGTTCCATCCATTCGAAATCATGATTAAGAATGTTGCGACAAGACCGCAGCCAAATGATAAAGAATCAATACGGTCTAAGACACCACCATGGCCTGGAAGAAGATTAGAGAAATCTTTAATTCCAAAATGTCTTTTAATTGCACTATAAACGAAGTCACCAATATCACCAATAATTGGCATAGTTAAGGAAATTAATAAGACCCAGTACCAATGATTCAAATCTAAGACTGGAGATATTGGTAAATTACACGCGGATAAAATTAACGCAAAGGCAAGAGATAAAATCGCAGACATAATCATTCCACCGGCAAATCCTTCCCAAGTCTTTTTAGGAGAGATACGTGGATTAACTTTATGTTTACCAAATAAGATTCCAGTAAAGAAAGCAAAGATATCGTTACCAAATACTCCAATAGCGACATAAGTTAAAAGGAGCCACGATTGAGCAAATCTAAAGACAGGTCCATTTAAATATTCCGCACTATAAAGAGGAGTAAACGCAGTAAATGGAGAATATCTAAGATACATAAATGATTGTAAACAGATACCAATAATTGAAGTCATTGCAATATAATACATGACATTTGAAATGGTAACTTCCTCAAAGAGGAAAGACATCATAAAGTAGAATAACGCTCCAACAAGTAGAGCGATAATAGAAATCGAAATATCAGTAAATGAATTAGTTAAAACTGAATCAAAAGTTTGGAATAAATCATGTGATTCAGATAAAGTCTCTAAATTATTCTTTAAGAAAATCCAGAATACAAAGGACTCCACTAGAATTGTGGTAACTATATAAAGAGGAATACCAATACTTTTAGATGGTTTAGTAACGTGAACTATTTCATAAGCACAAAGCCCTGCTACAACAAAGATTGCTAAAGCAAAGAAATAAGAACCAATTACTAAAGCTGGAATTAAAATAGCTGCTAAAACTAAAGCAGTAATAACCCTAACATGAACACTCTTTTTTTGTTCTTGGGTTAATTCATTCATTTCAATTGGATGTTTAGAAGCCATTACTTAAGTCCTCCAAAACGACGTTGACGGTTATTATATTCTTTTAAAGCGTCTTCAAAAGCGTCACGTTTAAAATCTGGCCAATGAACGGGAGTGAAAACAAATTCACTATAAGCGTTTTGCCATAATAAATAGTTGGATAATCTTTCTTCACCAGAAGTACGAATCATTAAATCAACATCAGGTAATCCTTTAGTGTATAAATGATTAGCGAATAATTCTTCAGTAATATCATCTATCTTTAAGGAACCATCTTGAACTTCTTTAGCGATTTCTTTACTAGCGCGAACAATTTCATCTCTACTTCCATAGTTAAGACAAATATTCATTACATAGTTTGTATTATTCTTAGTTTGTTCAATCGCTTTTTTACATGTGTTTTGGGTTTTAACTGGTAAACGAGACATATCTCCGGAAATAACAACGCGAACACCATCTCTCATTAAATGATCAATTTCGCGTTTAAAGAAAGCCTCAAGATAATTAAATAAATGTCTAATTTCATCTTTTGGACGGTTCCAGTTTTCAGTGGAGAAAGCATAGAATGAGCAAACTTTAACGCCATATTCTTTACATAAATCAAAGACTTCGATAATTCTTTCACAGCCTTCTTTATGTCCTAAATAGCGAGGAAGTCCTCTCTTTTTGGCCCAGCGACCATTTCCATCCATAATAAAAGCGATGTGAGTAAGTGGTTGTAATAATTGAACTTTGTTTTCCATAATGAAATTATTATACACACATTAAGCGCGTTTAAAAATAGATATTGCCTAAATTCTTTAAAAAAGAAAAAGAGGAATAGCTCCTCTTAATCTAAATATAATGGATAGGCTAGATAGCCATGATATCTTTTTCTTTAGCTGCTAATAAGGCATCAACTTCTTTAGTCGCGTCATCCATGACTTTTTGAATATCGTCTTGAACACGTTTCTTATAGTCATCAGTCATTTCATCGCTATCTTTAACAAAGTCGATATATTCTCTTCTAATGTTACGAAGAGCAACCTTATTTTCTTCAAGTAAGCCTTTGGCTTTCTTAACTAAATCACGACGAGTATCTTCAGTTAATGGTGGGATAATAATACGAATTGAATCACCATCATTAATTGGGTTAAAACCAAGATTAGAAGCGTGGATAGCAGCGACGATTGATTTAATGTCGTTACGATCATAAGGCTTAATTAAAAGTTGTCTTGGTTCTGGAACTGAAATAGATGAGATTTGGTTAATCGCAATCTTATCTCCATAATAGTCACATTCAACGCGGTCAAGCATTGCAGGTGTGGCTCTACCTGTTCTAAGTTGAGCTAAGTCACCTTTAAAAGATTCGATAGTTTTCGCCATACGTTCTTTGGCTTCTAATGCAATTTCATCCATATTAGTTATCCTTTCTTAATGGTGGTACCAATATCTTCACCATTTAATATTTTAACAAAGTTTTCAGGATTAGACATACTAAATACTCTAACGTCGATATCTTTGTCTTTAAGCATTTCAACAGCGGTTAAATCCATCACCTTCAAATTGCGTTTAATCATTTCAGAACAAGTGATTTCTTTAAACATCTTAGCGTCTTTATTGATTCTTGGATCGCTATCATAAACACCTTCCACACCATTTTTCGCCATAAAAATCGCATCACAACCCGTCTCGATTGCTCTTAAGGTTGCACATGTATCAGTGGTAAAGAATGGTTTTCCTGTACCAGCGGCAAAGACGATAATTTTGCCTTCTTTAAGTAATCTATCAGCAAGATCTTTATCAAATTTAGGAGCGAAATCACCAAGTTCAATCGCAGATAAAACTTCGCTATCGACCCCTAAAGATTTTAAGGAAGAGGAAACAGCAAAAGCATTAATCGCTGTGCCAAGCATTCCCATTTTATCTCCAGTAACACGGTCAATTCCGGATTTTTCAATAATCGCTCCACGACAGATATTTCCAGCGCCGGTAACAATAGTTACTTCCACGCCAAGATCATGAATATCTTTAATAACGCTTAAAGTAGATAAAAGAGCCTTGCTAGAGAGAATACCACTTTCCCCATTACCGGAAAGAGCTTCTCCAGATAATTTAATGAGGATTCGTTTGTATTTCATAAGCAAGACTCCAATCAATTAGCTAATAATTATTTTACTTCTTTCATTACTTCTTCGGCAAAGTTATCTTGTCTTTTTTCAATACCTTCACCAACAGCGTAACGGATAAAGCACTTAACGTTATTGCCTTTTTCTTTTAAGACTTGAGCAACACTCTTTTCGCCATCAAGTAAGTAAGTTTGAGCGGATAAAGTGGACTCAGATAAGACCTTTTGGACTTTCTTAGTAGCAATGTTTTCAAGCATATCAGCTGGCTTATTTGCAAGTTTTTCATCTTGTTTCATAAGTTCAACTTGGATTGCTCTTTCATGAGCTATAACATCAGCTGGGATTTCAGCTTCAGAGACGAACTTTGGAGCATTAGCAGCGATGTGCATTGCAAGTCCTTTAGCGAGTTCTTCATCTTCTTTTTCTAAGACGACAAGAACACCAATCTTACCACCCATGTGGATATAAGAACCAAAGCCTTCACCATCAGCTTTTTTCACGATTTCGAAACGACGATAATCGAGTTTTTCACCCATGGAGACTGTAGCATCTGCGAATAAGGAAGCAGTAGCTTCACGAGCACAATTGATGCATGCTGGTTCTTCTTTTAAGGTGACATCTAAGACATCTTCAACGAGCTTATGGAATTTATCACCTTTAGAAACGAAGTCAGTTTCGCAGTTAACTTCAACGATAGCAGCTTTGTTACCGCAAACTTTAACACCAGCAAGACCTTCAGCGGCAATACGGGAAGCTTTAGCAGCGGCTTTAGCAATACCTTTTTGTCTTAACCAGTCGATGGCTTTTTCAACATCTTGATTTGTTTCTTCAAGAGCGTGTTTGCAGTCCATCATACCAGCACCGGTACGTTCTCTAAGTTCTTTAATGAGTTCAATCATGTTAGCCATTATTCTGCATCTCCTTCCTTAGGAGCAGCGGCTTTTTTAGCAGGAGCTTTCTTAGCTGGCTTTTTAGCAGGAGCGGCTTCTTCAGATTTTTCTTCAGCTGGTTTTTCTTCCTTAGCTTCTTCAGCTTTTGGAGCATTTTTGCCTTCTTCGCGAGCTTTTCTTTGAGCTTCTCTTTGAGCTTGGAGCTTTTCGAGTCTTTCTTGTTTTTCTTGTCTAGCTTTACGAATAGCAGCAATTCTTTCAGCGTTTTCTTTATCGGCTTGACGGATGACATCTTTCATTGTGACTTCGTCACCTTCGTCTTTAACGTAAGCAACTTCAGTGATACCACCTTTAGATTCAACGATAGCATCAGCGAGAATTGTAACAATTAATTTAACGGAACGGAGAGCGTCATCGTTAGCTGGGATTGGGAAATCAAGAACATCTGGATCACTGTTTGTATCAGCAATACCAAATACTGGAATACCGAGCTTATGAGCTTCGCTAACAGCGTTATGTTCGAGCATTGGGTCGACAACGATAACAGCGTTAGGAACTTTTCTCATTTCTTTAATACCGGATAAGTTCTTGGCTAATTTGTCTTTTTCCTTCTTTAAGAGAGAAACTTCTTTCTTTGGAAGGCGTTCAAATGTACCATCAATTTCCATTTGTTCAAGTTCTTTTAATCTTCTAATACGAGATTGAATAGTCTTGAAGTTTGTGAGGGTACCACCTAACCAACGGCTGGTGATATAGAAGCTACCAGAACGGAGAGCTTGTTCTTCAACAACGGTCTTACATTGTGGTTTGATACCAACGAATAAGACTTTACCGTTTTCATCAACGATTTTCTTTAAAGCAAGATAAGCTTCTTCGATCTTAGCAGCAGATTTAGCTAAATCGATAATATAGATTCCATTACGAGCACCATAGATGAATTTGCCCATCTTTGGATTCCATTTGCGAGTTTGATGACCAAAGTGGACACCACCCTCTAATAATTTTTTCATGGTAATAATAGGAGCGTTTTCGTCATGTAATACCATCTTCATGACCTCCTCTTGAGCAGGTGCTGGAGCAGCTTCTTCAGCAGGTGCTACTACTTTTTCTTGTTCTTCCATTTGAGAACCTCCATTTGTTTTTATCCTCCATTAGTTCGAACAACCTCCCCTGCTATTTTGCCCCGTGGCGAGCAGGACCTGGAAGTTGAATTCCTAATGTGTGTATTACTGCTTGTTGCAGCGTGAAATATTCTAGCAAACGACTAGATAAAATACAAATAATATTTGTTATTTCTTTTTAGCTCTTGGGTGAGAGGTAGAAAATTGGTATTTCATTGCCTCTTCAGAAACGTGAGTGTAAATCTGTGTTGTGTTGAGTGAAGAATGACCGAGAAGTTCTTGAATTACCCTGAGATCTGCGCCGTTATTGAGTA
>CAMOYS010000039.1 GCA_946630435.1 uncultured Caryophanales bacterium
GAATCACTTGGTTTAGAACTTGGTTCAGTGTTTCCACCGCAGCTAGTTAAAGCTAATAAGGTGGCGGGTAATAATAGTAAAATTTTCTTATTCATATTTTCCTCTAGACAATAGTGCTTTATTTATATCTAAAATATAAAAAGAATACAAACTCTTTTTGTTTTAAAGCAAAAAAAGTTACTTGTTTTGTTAATGAAAACGCTTAACTATTAAGACAATAAATTACATATGTGTTAATATTGAAAAAGAGATTTGAACACATTAGAAGGAGTTTAACCATGAGCAAACTCATTTTAATCGGAGGCGGAAGTGCCTCAGGTAAGACATATGTTTTACATAAAGTTTTAGAGAAACTACCAAAAGATAGAGTGTCTTTTGTGTCGCTTGATGACTATTATAAAGACTTCAGTGTTCTTCCTTTTGAAGAAAGAGCAAAAGTTAATTTCGACCATCCTAAAGCGTTTGATTGGAAGTTACTAAACCAACAACTTAGAGATTTAAAAGATGGCAAAACAATCGAAAAGCCTATATACGACTTTAAGATTCATGGAAGAAGCAAAGACACCGAAATGGTTGAGCCTAAAGAAATAATTATCATAGAAGGTATTATGGCTTTAGTTAATAAAGACCTCCGTGAACTTGGAGATTTAAAAGTCTTTATTAATGCTTCTAGAGAAAGAAGATTAGTCCGCCGTATCGATAGAGATATGAAAGAAAGAGCAAGAACTTACGAAAGCATTATCGAACAATACTTTGCGACAGTTCAGCCTATGTATGAAGAAATAATTGCTCCTTCAATGTATTACGCGGACATCGTGGTAAATAACGAAGATAATTATTCGAATAAATCGATAGATGTTCTAGCATCTGTCCTTCTCGACTTATTACATAAATAATTCACAAGTCTCCTCACCAATGGGAAAAATATTCCAAAAGAGGGGACTTTTTATATGAAATTTTGAAATTCTTGAGTTCAGTTCCTATACTTATTTTTTGTTATAAATAAAAAATGTTTTATTGTAAGCGCTTTTTTGCTTAAATTTAAATATATGGATAAGAAGATTGGTACTTACGAACTATCTGAGATTTTCTTCGATACTTTTTTAAGTGGCAAGGCAAAATGCACTATTCGCGACTATCTTGATAACTCCTATTACGATGAATCTGGTTTCTTTGATTTAAACAATGATTCGATCAAATTAATCGACCACGTTGAAAATAAATATTACACTCCACTTGTTGAACATAGTTTCGCTAGACAAATTAAATTCTTTTTAGAAAACTGTGTTCATCCAGATGATTATAAAATCGCTAAAGATTTATTAGATCCAAAAACCATAATGCAAAATCTAAAAAATAGTAAAACACCTAATTTTAGATTTGCGCATTTTAGAATTAAACTTCAATCCGGTGAGTATAGATATGTTGAAGAAGTTTTAATTACTGGACAAGAATATGGCGTTGCTAATAACACAGTCCTCTTCTATATCTATGATATTAACAATTCAAAGAGCCGTGAAATTGGTCAGACTAACGATGAATCTTTCCTATTCGATAAAAACCGCGATAATGTTACATCGTTATATAATCGAGAAATCTTCTATAAGAAAGTTGATTCTTTCCTTAAGAATAAGAAAAACCTTAATGATTATGTTATCGTCACGATAGATATTGAAAACTTCAAACTCTTTGACGAATGGTATGGAAGAGAAAATGGTGATCATTTATTAGCAAATATTGGTACAATCCTTCACGATAAAGCAAATAATAATAAAGACGGCGTTGCAGGTTATTTCGGTTCCGATTTATTTGCAATATTAATGAAATATAATAAGCAATCTATTCAAAGAATTTATAACAAAATTAGACAAGCAATTATTTCTTATGGTTTCTCCGTTGGCTTCATGCCTTGTATGGGTATCGCCTATGTTACAGATGGCATTAATATTCGTGATTCTATAAAGAAAGCTATTATCGCTAAAGATGCAGCCAAAGCTGACCCTAAAGAATTTATTCAATTCTACGACCACAAAGCTAGTATAGTTCGTGAAGAAGAATATCATTTATTCTTAGACTGTATGAACGCTTTAAATATTGGCGAGATTACTTTCTATCTTCAACCACAAGTTAGAGCAAGTAACGGCAAGATTGTTGGTGCGGAAGCTTTAGCGAGATGGATTAAAAAAGATGGAACAATTATTTCACCAGGTGTCTTTATTCCACTTCTTGAAAAATATGGCTTTATTGCAGACCTTGATCAATTTATCTGGAGAAAGGTTGCAGAATATATTCGTTCTTTAGTCGAAGGACAAATTACTCCTGTACCAATTTCTATTAATGTTTCTTATAAAGATATCATCACAATCGATATTGTTGATTATTTCGCTAAATTATTAAATGAATATAAATTCGATCCTAAATATTTGAAGGTGGAAATCACCGAATCATCCTACGCGGATAAGTCAATCGATGTTGCAGGACTTATAAATAATCTAGAAAAACTAGGATTAATGGTTCTTATGGATGATTTTGGAAGTGGTTATTCTTCTTTAAATATGCTTTCAAGCTTAACAGTTGATGCGATTAAACTAGATTCAATGTTCTTATCGTTTAACGATAACACGCTTGGTAAAGGTGTTCATATTCTTGAATCTGTTGTTAGCATGGCTAAAAACTTATCTCTTCCTATCATTATGGAAGGTGTTGAAGATGAAAAACAACTTAAGTTCTTAATGGACTTAGGCGTTAGATACATTCAAGGTTTCTATTTCTATAAACCAATGCCAATTCCAGAGATGACCAAATTACTTCTTAATGAAGAAAATATTGATCGTAGCGGATTTGTTGCTAAAGCAAACGAACAATTTAGATTAAGAGAATTTTTGGATACAACGGTTTATAGCGACGCGATGTTGAATAACATCCTTGGACCGGTCGCCTTTTATAGCGCTAAAGGAAAACGCGTTGATATTGTTCGTTTTAATGAGCAATTCTATAAAGCGGTTAATGTCCCAGATTTTAGTGAAAGACTTGAACATATTGAACAATTCGCTCCTGGAAAAGATAAAAATAAACTTTATGCTGCATTAAAGAAAGCCAAAGAAGATCGTCTTAATGGAGCGTCAGATATTATTAGGTTCTATCGTACTGATGGATCAATGTCTTATTTCTTAATTAGATTCTATTTTATCGGTTCCACCGATGATGGTTCAGATAGATTCTATGGTTCTGCTACTGATATTACTGATTCAGCTAGCTTGCAATCTAAGATGGTCCTATTAGAGAAATACTCTAGTGACACAATCATTATGCTTAAAAATGGCAAAGATAAAGAAAAATGGGATTTTGATATAGCTTGCCATGGTTTAAATGAGTACATTGGCTTAAATACTGAACAAATGAGAGAAGAACTTAATAACTATACTATTTTTGATAGAATCGTCGGAAACGATCTTCAAGAAATGAAAGATGTTATTCTTTACCAAATTAAGAATCAAAAGAAGGTATTCACGAAATCTTTCTCTCTTAAAAGAGATGATGGAAAAGAAGTTAAAATATTTATGCGTGCTGACCCAGTTTCAGATGAATCAACAGGTGTTGAATATATCTTGAACTTTAGACAGTATTACGAATAAAAAGTACAATAACTCGATTATTTGGGACATTTTGTCCCATTTTTATTTGTTTTAAAAGCGGCATTTTGAGTGCCGCTTATTAAATTTATTTCATTAATTTTTTAAGCTCAGGTTCGAACTTAACTCCATACCAGTGAGACGGGTCATCCATCGTAGCTTTAATAGAGTCATAGACGAAATTAGCAGCCTTTTTAATAGCCTTATAAATATCATTATCCTTAAGATATGAACCAACGAATACGGAGGAAAAAATATCGCCGGTTCCATGATATCCTTCAGTTATTTTTTCGTGTTTATAATAAGAATAGACATCATCAATAAATGCATAAACACCAGTTGTTTTAGGATCAAAACTAACATTAGTTAAAATAATTTTACGAAGTCCTTTAAGGGATAATTTAGTAAGTAAATCAATCACAAATTGTTCATCATAATTATCTTTATAAGGAATATCCGCTAAAAAGCAGGCTTCAGTAATATTAGGGAGAATTATATCAGCACTAAAAGCTAATTCTTTCATCTTATCAACATAAGCTTGGTTAAATAATGGATATAATTTTCCTTTATCACCAAAAGCAGGATCAACGATAACTAATGAACCAGGTTTAAGGAAATCATCTTTTATGGTTTTAATAATATCTATGATATTAGTAGAACCAATATATCCAGTATATAGACAATCAAACTTCAAATTTTCTTTCTTCCAATGTTCTAATACTTTAATAAAATCAGGTTCTAAATCTTTAACATAGAAATCTTTAAAGTTATAAGTGTGCGTTGATAAAATCGCTGTTGGAAATGCCACGGTTTCATGAGAAAGCGCACTTAAAATTGGAAGAGCAACTGTTAAGGAACATTGCCCATAAATTGAATAATCTTGAATCGTAAGTATTTTGCTCATAACACTATATTATTACGAAATTTCCTATATATACTCAACTATTTTTAGATTTAGGAAGTGAAAATCTATTGAATTTCATTATCATCAGTGGGAATATCTTTAGCTTGTTCTTGTTGTTCTTTTACAAACTCTGAAGCAATATCTTTTTCCTTTTTGGTGACAGTCTTAAATTCTTTTGGTTGATTAATTGTAACTTGATTAAATGGAATACCTACATCATTTTCATCAAAGATGAGTTTAAGTTCACGAAGCATATCTCTTTCAGTTTGGAAACGATTAGCTTCTTTGCATTGAGCGATGAATTTTAAAGAAACACCAGAGGCGCCAAGTTCAGAAACACCTAAATAATATGGTCCTTCAATAATGGATGGAATGTTCTTTTTCATTCTTTCTAAGTTAGCTTTAATGACATTTTCCACTCTTTCGAGGGATTCACCATATTCAATATCCACTACTGCGACAGCTGTTGATGTTTGAGCAGTCATATTAACTAAGCTTCTTAAATCAGAGTTATTGATAACTTTGATATTTCCACCCCAGTCAACGATTTGAGTAGTTCTAATACCAATCTCTTTAACTGTACCACGGAAGCCATCAACCACAATGATGTCCCCTATTTCAAAGATTTCTTCAAAGACAATGAATAAGCCAGCAATAACATCACTAATAAGTGATTGAGCACCAAGACCTATAACTAAGGAGACAACTCCAGCGGACACTAAGATAGTAACGGTATCAACATGGAAGGCATCTAAAACTAAGAAGATAAAGACAATGGCGCCGACATATTTAATTAAACTAGCAAGTAAGTTTAAGATAGCGCCACCTTTCTTTAAGAACTTAGAGATAAAGCGTAAGACACGGTTTCCAATAAAGCAAACAACTAAAATAAATAAGAAATAGCTTACTATTCTAATCGCAATATTAGGATTACCAACTCCGGAAAAGATGTTTAAGGATAAATAGAATTCACTATTTGCTCCAAAGATTTGTCCACCTGCAAATAAGAAGACAAAATAAACAATACTAATTGCTAACATGAAAATTTTGAAGATGATATCAATCCAATCTGGGACTGTTTTTGGTTTTTCAATCTTAATCATAGTTTTTCCTCCTTAATTAAATAGTAATGTTTGTTTTATATAATAAGACCCCATTAAGATCTTCTATAGCTAAGGTATAAGAACCACTATAACCAACTTGATTAATATCAGTTGTGTCGGTAGTGTCTCCTGATTGATAGGCAATTAAATAAATACTAAAGTATTTATCAGTTTGATAAGAACTATTTGGATCGATTGTTCCGGTTCCTTCTCCTCTAATCGCATTATCATCTCTATTTAAGTGACCTCTAACATTTCCATCGGCAATAAGTATTTCTGGAACATAGCCGCTTTCATAGGTGACTCTAATTTCACCCATTGTTAAATCACTTGTGGTAAATACTGGGCGAATATAGCCAAGTTCTGCTGCAAGAACAAATGATTCATGAATTGTTTCGTCTCCACTAGTAGCGTCAAATGAAACGATTTGGAAGGTATAATCTTCACCTTTAAAAAATGGAGCGTTTATATCGACGATTTGTTCCTCTATTTCGGCGGAAGAAACAAGAGAACCATAACTATCGATAATATGAATATAATTACCTTGGTATGACATATAAGCTTCTTCCGTTAATGAAATGCTTATATTGCTTTCATCATTAAAAGCAACTAGACCAAATGGTTTAGCGGTTGTTTCAAATTCTACTTCCACTAAAGTATCGCTAGTGTCAGCGTTAGTAACTTTAATGTTAAATACTGTTTCAGAAGGAAGAGATGTAAATTCGAGATAATATACCAAGTAAACATCTTCGATAAAAGTAATGTTATATGGTGAATCATTGAGATAGATGGCTAAGCTAAGATCCTCAGGAATCTCTTTAGTAGTTGAAAAATATATCTTCGCAGAATCATAAGAAATAACATGTTTTTCTTCATATTCAAAGATTTCGAATTCAACATCTAAAGTTGTAAATGTTGTTTCTAATAATGCATTACCAGATTCCGATCCATTTCTAATCTCTAAAGAATATGTTGTGTTAGGAGATAAATTAGTAAATTCTAACATATAGTTATTTGGAGTGTCTTCTACTAAAGTAGAATCTTCATACACTCTAGTGTTTAAAAGAATAACACATTCATTATCTTCAATTGCCCTATTAGTTTCAAAACGTAAAGTAGCTTCAATACTTCCGATATCATGTTGATCTACTAATTCAGTAATAACTAAATCTTCTAATGAGGTTTCAAAGGAATAAGTTAATAAGTTACGGCCAGTAGAGATTTCATTAATTTTTAAGGTGTAAGGAGCACTGCTTTCTAGGTTATAAGCATCAAAATAATAGAGATTTGTATCTTCTTCAAGTAAGGAGAAGTCGTCAGTGGATTTATCATTTAAAATAACTTCGATATCGTTACTATCGATTGCTTTATTTGAATTAAGTAAGAATGAAACTTGATTAGATGAGATTTCGATTGAAGATTCATCCATAGTAAGAGTTAACTCTTCTTCAACTGGTTCTTCTTCAAGAGGAGGAAGTTCGAGATAGGCTAAACCTTGATTAGCGTGCTTAACGGAAATAATTAATGGTTTAGTGTAATCAATATCAGTTAATTCATATTGTTTTTCATGGTCAAATTGATCAAATATTAAGTAGTTTTTAGTCCCACTATAAACGTTAACAGTGACAAATTGATAGTCGGATTCATAGACAACAAAGAAGGATAAAACTTCAGGTGTGTACTCATTAATTTCAATGAATGCTAATGAATCGAGGCCAGTTGTTATATATTTTTTGTTAAATTTGCTTGTTCCGTTTAAGCTTACATCTAGTGTGTATTCAACATTTTCTTCTAATTCGTAAAATGATACAAAAGAGCCGTCTTTAACATCATAAGTAAGTTCGTAATCATTACTTGTTAAGGTTGCTAAAACTTCATCAGTTTCAGTTAGATTATTGGTTTTAACTTCAAACACTAATGAGGTATTTGTAGATTGGAATAAAGAAACATCAATAGAAGGAGATGTTGCTACCACCACACCACCTAAAACAGTTCCACCTGATGTCGCCGCAGTTATTAAAATAACTGGAAGAACATTTGGTTTAGGAGTGACCTTTGGTTTTGGATTATTGATATTATTGCTATCGGAATGATTAGATATTTCTTCACTTACTGGGTTTTCTTCTTTGGAATAAGAAATGGAATCAGAATGAAAAAAGGAGGAATAATCTTCCTTTTCGTTTATTGTATCCGAGAACGAGAAAAACTCATTATCAGAAGAATGATTATTGTTTTGATAATCAAAATCTTTCTCTTTCATACCATAATTCTATTCTTCTAGATGAAATTTATAAATATAAATGATAAAAAGTGGGAAGGAGTTTATGAGTAAATAAAGTTATAACTCATAATCTTATTTGATTGATTTATCTAAAATGTCACCATATCACGATGAAAAAGGTGTGTTTATTAACTTTAATCCCTTTACTTACTAGTTGTTTTAATGCGCCTAACACTACTAAAACAAATTACTTTACGAAAATTTACTTATTGGCTAGTTCTTTATGTTTTAATGCAGCTTCGTCTAAAGAAGCTTTTTGATGTTCATAAACATTAATAATCGCATCTATTAGTATTTGATCATAGAAACTACTTAAAGATAAATATTCTCTAATTTCTTTTTCAAAACCATCTAAAGAGTTGGGGTTATACCATGATAAATCCCATTCTGGATCAGGAGTACCATAGATAAAATAAACCATAAGTAAAGTGGCTTTATTTGGGTTAGATAATAAATTACGTCCGGTTCTACTTCCCCCAAAAGTACCCGCTAAATCGTATATTGGGGCGGGTCTTAAAGCACCTGTATTCATATTGCGGATAACAGAAATATTATCGAAATGGATATCACTAAGGAAAGAGAGTGTTCTAAAGCAAGCTAATTTAACAAAGAAATCTTTAATACCAGGAATTGGGAAGGCAGCCACTTTTTCAAAAAACTCTTTGGAGAACTTTTCGTTAGCGGTTTTAGAAAGGTAATCAGTATAAAGTTCATAAGGAAGAACATTAGATAATGGAATGAGTTCTTCATCAATTCCTAGCATTACTGGGGAGGCAGAAGCATATTTACCGTTAATTTTTTCTAAACGATATTTAACGTACTCCCCTTCTTTAAATAATCTACTTGCAAGACGAGAGGCGAGTACTTCTCCAATACATTCTTCAGGGTGCTCGTAATCGATTCCAATTTTATATAAAGTTGGAACGTCTTCGCATAGCCAGCCTTTTACCGCCCAACCGGTAATAGTTAGATCAGGAACATTTAAGCTACAATGTTTTAAAGCTTCATAATCCTGGTTTAAAACCGCTCTAGCAAAGCTATCATCCCATTTATTAGTGAAGAAATTAATATCTTCATAACAGAGGTTTTCCCCTTCTTTTTTATACCAGTAGTGATTGGATAAGGATAAGCCATGACCTTTAAAGGATAATTCTAAACAATCGTGTGTATTCGTGGCTTTTAAGATTTTTTCATAATCTGCTCGGCAAGTTGAAATACTTCTACCATTGAAAAACTTCATTAAAGCAAATTCTGGATCTTTTTTATTATTTAAGATGCCATAAGGAGCTTTGTCATAATGGGCTAGTTTTTCAATGATTTTAATATGCCTATTTTTAAAATTAATCGAGAAAGTAAATACTTCATCGTTTTTATACATGAGGGTATAAATTGAGGCTTCTTTTTCCGTTTTCATTTAATATAATCGCAATTCTTTTTCTTAATGAAAATATCTTACCACAATACTAGTCACAGAAGTGCCACAGAAATATAAAAAATTATCTTCCACC
>CAMOYS010000040.1 GCA_946630435.1 uncultured Caryophanales bacterium
ACTTATGGCACAAGTGGTGAAGCAACATTCTCCTATAAAGGCTTCGATGACAATGAAAATGATCCAGCCCGCTTATATGTTGCTCCAATTAATATCCCAGATACTGGTGATAGTTTAAGTGTTTCTGTTATTACTAGCGAAGCTCATTTAGTTGAAGTAGCTGAAGATATTGAGCTTACTGTTAGTGGTGGTACTTACTTTGTAAGTGGCGAAACAGTAACTGCTTTATTTAGTGATGATTCAAAACAATTAATTATTAAAGATAAAGAAGGAAATGTCTTAGATATCGAGCAAACTAGATATGAAGCTAGACGCGTTTTTGCTGGTATGAGATTTACTATGCCAGACTGTGACATTGTTTTATCTTTTGGAGACTAATATGAATATAAAAAGTTTAATCTTACTTCCTGTTCTTACCTTAACCTTAATGGGTTGTAATTCCACTCCAGAAGTTCCTGAGACTACCTTAGATAAGTTTTACACCTCTTTAGCGGAACATAACTATTTAGCCGAAAACGATGAAGGTAAGTTCTATTGTCTTGGCGATGAAGCGGTTGTCACTACTTTTAACGCTAATCCAAATCTTTTCGGAGGATTATTTAAAAACTCTCAAGGTGTCTTTGAATACGTTATTCTAAACGGAAAAGTCGAAGTGCAAGGAATGTCTTCCCCGGTAAAAGAGCTGGATCTATATAAGTTTTTCACTTCTCCGGTTGATTTACTTTCAATTAATAAAGATGCTTGGAGCGAATCTAGAAAAACTGAAAATGTTTATAATTTAAACCTTCGTGATTCAAGTGTTACATTAGATCTTTTAGAATATGGCTTTGGCACTAAACTTACTGGTTATAACATCCGTAATGTTGTTTTAACAATTAAGCCAGAAGAATCTAGCGCAAACTATATGCTTCGTTATGAAGATAGTAAATCCGAAACCACAGATATTAATGTTAAATTTACAAATATCGGTTCCACTAAATACGATTTAGTAACTAACTTTGTTAAAAATAATCAAACACTTAATAAACAAAGTGGGTGGACTAATTATCAAAAAGCTGTCTTTAAATCATATGAAATTAATGAAGAACCATATTTCTATAGTGGCTATTCTTTAGGTTTATCTTTAAGTTTTGGTTATTATAACCAAAGTGGTATTTTAATTGCCTATGATTTAACTTCTTCTAAAGAACATGTTGGTTTAATGGGAAAAGAATTGGTTAAAAACGGCTACAAAGTAGTTAAAGAAGGAGATGTTTCTTCTTTATACGAATTTAACAATAAAGAAGCCAACGTTAACTTAAAGATAGAAGTAGGCTTTGTTGACGTTAATGATTTAGTAACTGAAGAAGAAAAAGTTTCTTGTCCAAATGGATATCTTCAAGTCGTTTATTCTTATGGTCCGTCATATCACGATGCCGACTTTGCTGATGTTAATAAGATATTAAACAAATTCACAGTTAATAGTGCTTCTGACCCAGATAATTATATTACAAATATAACCATTACCGATTTTACCGAACAATATAATAACACTTTACTTGATGTGCTAAAAGAAAACGGCATTACTCCATCCACAACTGAATTAATTCTTTCTATGACAAATATTAAATTCTTCACAGAAACTTTTGAAGATTCAGAAACATTTGTTAGTGTTCTTTTTAGAGAATTATTTAGTGAAGATGCTGGCTTTATTAATTCAAAAGCTGCTGAAGCTAAACTTGATGGTAAAGAATATAGTGGCTCTACTGAAATCGTTATTGATAGACTTCCAACTATGGGCAACGCTGTCTATACTTGTGGATCTAAATTCATTAATGATGATCAAGTGATAGTCAATGTTGAAATTTATAATTATAATTATGAGAAGGAAGGTTGCCTTGAAATCATGCTTGAGGCATACAATGTTGAAGCCTTCGAATACATGTAATTTATGATCAATTTTAAAAACCTTGGACTTAATTTTTTAAAAGGGATTTTAGCCGGACTTTCAATAGGTTTAGGCGGGTTCCTATATATTATTTTGTCCCACTTTGTTCCTGGAGAAGCAGGTAAAGCACTCGGTTCTTTATTCTTTGGAGTAGGGCTATTTCTTGTCTGCACTTTTGGGTTCTCTTTATACACTGGTAAAATCGGATTAATCTACGAAGAAAAGAAAGATTTAACTTTCTATCTTTCCCTACCAGTTATGCTTATTGGTAACGCAATAGGAGCGATTGCTATAGGCTATTTATGTTATTTTATCTTTAAAGATACTGACGTGATGAACACAGTAAACGCTGCAGTGACTTCAAGAATCACTTTATCTAGTTTTGATAATTATTTATCACTTATGATCAAATCATTCTTTTGTGGACTCTGCGTTTATTTAGCGGTTAAGTTATTCGCTATTAACCGTCTAAAACCAATTGGGATTATTGGCTTATTAACTTTCGTCTTTATCTTTGTTTATTGTGGTTTCCAACACTGTATTGCTAATATGTTCTATTTTGGTTTTGGCAATACTTTTGTAGGTGAAACATTTATTAATTTAGCTTTATGTATTTTGTTTAATTCATTCGGTCCAATTCTTGGAGTGCTATTCTTTAGAATAATTGAACGTAAATGCACAAATAAATAGGAGACATTTATGAGAAAAGATTTAAAAAATTATTCCATCTTCCCAATGCCAGTTTTATTAATTGCGACTTATAACGAAGATGGTACAGTGGATGTGATGAACGCTGCCTGGGGCATGCAACTCGAACAAGATCGTGTGATCTTAAATTTAACTGAATCACATAAAACAGTTGAAAACATTAAAAGAACAAAAGGTTTAACCGTTAGTTTTGCTACCGCTAAACACGTTAAAGAAGCTGATTATTTTGGAATTGTTAGCGCACATAAAGAACCTAAGAAATTCGAAAAGAGTGGCTTGCATGCTATTAAATCAAATCATGTTAACGCGCCTCTTATTGAAGAATTCCCATTAACCCTTGAATGTGAATTTGTTGAATTCCAAAGAGGCGAAAATGGAGCAGGTTTAGTCGCTAGGGTCGTTAATACTTCCGTTGATGAATCAATTATGAAAGACGGCAAGGTCGATATTGATGCGTTAGAAGCCATTGCTTTTGATTCATATTCATTAGGTTATTACAAAGTTTCTGGCCGTGTTGGTAACGCCTTTAAAGATGGCACTTCACTTAAATAAATAACGGGTATAAAAAAAGAGAACATCGCTTGCGATGTTTTTCTTTTATTTGAATAGAGGTGCTAGTATTTTAGCGACTTCCTCTAAGAATGATTTTTCTTCATTATGGAAGCGATCAAATATAGGGGCATCAATATCGATTACAGTGACGACTTTACCATTAAGAATAATAGGGGTAACAATTTCACTTTTCGATGAACTTGAACAGGCAATATGTCCTTCAAATTCATTAACATTAGGAACGATTACTGTTTCTTTTTTAGTGAAAGCCGCTCCGCAGACACCTTTATTAAACGGAATAATAGTGCAGGCTACTTCACCTTGGAAAGGACCGAGATATAAACTCTTATCATTACTTAAATAGAAGCCGCACCAATTAATGTTTTCTAATTTATTTAATAAAGCTGAGACATTACTTAAATTAGTTACAAGAGGTAACTTATCATCGATAATTGCTTCAATTTGTTTTAATAAGATTTGATACATAATGAGTTAATTATAATTAAGAATCTACTGTAAATAAAGTAATAAACATTTTCAAAAAAACATATAAGAAATCGGCTCTTTGGGAAAATTTTCCTATTTAGCGAGGTTCTTATAGTGAAAAGATTCTTTTCTAGTGGTATCTTATTTAAGGTAAATAGTATGAAATTAATAGAATTAAGAAAAATTCATGAAGGAAAATTCCTCACCTATTATGTTGCAGATTTTTTAAACGAAGATAATAAGATTAAGTCTTATGAATTTATTTCTAGAGATAAGAACTTAACTAAAGATACTTTCGGAAAGAACAAACCTGCTGGGGTTGGGATGGTTTGTTACTCTAAAGATAGAAGCAAAGTCCTTTTACAAAAAGAATTTAGATTGGCCACTAACCACTGGGTTTATAATTTCCCAGCTGGATTAATCGATGAAGGTGAAACCGCAGAAGAGGCTGCTAAAAGGGAGATCAAAGAAGAAACAGGCGTTGATGTAATCAAAATTGAAGCAGTTTTATCTCCTTCATATGCTTCTCAAGGAACTAGCGATGAATTGATGCAAATTGTTATCGCTATATGCGATGGCGAAATTCATAACTCAACATTCGCTGATGAAGAAATCGTGGCTAATTGGTACACCAAAGATGAAGTAAGAAAATTAATTCAAGATGGTGCGTTTATGTCCGTTCGAACTCAAATGTTCCTCTATGAATGGTCTAAATAGTTTTATTTATAATAAAAAATGTCCGGATGACCGAACATTTTTTTGTTAATTACCTTTGCCTTATTCTTTATTAGAAGAAACAAGACCGAAGATACCACCAAGAATACCGATTACTGTAGAAGAGATGACGCTTAATACGATTGAAATAATGTATAAAGCTTTGTTTTCTTTTGCACTTGCAATGAATGAAATAACAGCATTTGGAATGTTAAGTACGGCAGAAATAATAAATCCAATACCGAGACCACTAGCCGTTGCTTGAACAAATGTTGCTAATTCCTCTCTAGTCATTGTTGTTGAAGTGGTAATTGCACCTTCATCGATTAACTTAAGGATCATTTCTCTAGCTTCTGGTGTAGCACCATACATGAAAACGATACCTGTAACTAAGAATCCAATCGCAGCAAGAATAGCGAGGACTCCGTTAATAATTAATAGGATTTTTGAAGCTTTTTTCATAATGTATTCCTCCTAAACACACTTTATTATAAATAAATTTAAAAGTTTAGTAACTATTTTAGTCAGAAAGTGCTTTACTAGGCCAAACAAAAGTACTAGTTAAATCTTGTTCACCGTTATCAATTAAAAGATCTTGCCCGGACATTGATTTATTAGTTATTAATAAGAAATAGACCCAATCAGTAACTTCTTCTAAAGATGCCCATTTTTTAAGTGGGGTAACTTCCATAATTCTATTCCATGCCTCTTTATCTTTAATTACTTCATCGTTAGAAGATGTTAACACTCCACCTAAAGATATAGAATTACAGGTTGCACCATATGGGGCTAATCTAATTGCAACATTTTTCATATATCCCACTAAACCAGCTTTTGAGGCAACATATTGTGGAAATTCATCTCCGCTTCTTGCGGAGGCAGAAGCATTAAATAATACGCTTTTTATATTTTTATTAAAGGCGTATTTTTCAGTGACATTAATCGCACCTTTTAAATTGTTATCAATATCATCTTCGGAATTTTGAAGTCCAGCATTATTGAATAAATATTCAATATCGCCATCAATATCAGGCAAATCTTCTTTATTTTTAATATCAATTTGGTAATGGAGATAGAATGGATTATCGATTTTACTTTCTTTTAAATCAAAGCCAATAACCATATATCCTTCTTTTAAAAATCTTTTAGCGACTTCTAAACCAATTCCAGATGATGATCCACTAATTAGTACTTTCATTCTTTTTAGCTCCTAAATAATTAAAGTAGTCTTTTCCAACCTCGCCTTGTTTCCATTTCTTGGTAACATAATAACCAATAGGGGAGAACACTACTTCTAATACTAATTCAAGACCTGCTCCTAATAAAGAACAAGTGACGCATTGAATAAATGTCCAATGGAACCCATCCCAGAAGATAGGGGCAAAAACCATAAAGGTTAAAATAGCAAAGATTAAGTTATCAAAAAATTGTCCAATAAATGTTGAAACATAACTTCTAGTGATAAAAGCAAGTTTACCATCAGGATTCTTTTTAAACATTTTACCTATAAGGTAATTCATGAAATTATTGATAATTGCA
This sequence comes from uncultured Caryophanales bacterium, assembly GCA_946630435.1. Classification (GTDB taxonomy): domain Bacteria; phylum Bacillota_I; class Bacilli_A; order RFN20; family CAG-826; genus Fiminaster. The sequence continues at coordinate 5,927 of CAMOYS010000040.1, forward strand.
CTAGCTAAGAAGGCAATAGTGGAGCTTAAAAGAATAAACCATGTTCCGCCGATTATTGTGTTAAAGGCACTATAGTCTTCAGTAGTAGGAATGATAGATACAATCCAGAAGATTAAACATGTTAATAAGTTTACACATATAGCAAATATCGACATTTTGGTGGATGCTTTTGGTCCAAAGTGTTTAGTGACAATATCCATTGTTAAGAAAGATAACCACGACACCAAAATACCGCCATCAATCGCGAGATATTCACTTTGATAAATTGTCTTATTAGCTAAGATGTTCATTGCAATTACCGAAGTAACAAAAAGAGCCACTACTGGTGAAGGGATACTCCTTAAGAGTAAAACAGTTTCTTTTAAAGACTGTTTTGCCTTCGAGTGGCAATCTGAAAGTTTCATAAAAAATTCTCCTTGGTTTTATTTTATTAAGCGAAGGATTTAGAGGCCGAACTTCGCTGAGGTATATTATAATAGCATCTTAAAAATAGTTAAGTAAAATGAGACAAATTTTCCCAAGTAGGGGACTACTTATCGATTAAATCAATAATTTCTTTAAAATTACGAATAAATAACATTGAGTGTTTTCTAATATCTTCGTCTTTATTTTTCGAAGAATTTTTATCAAAAACACCAACGACGTTATAGCCTGCTTTATATGCGGTTTTAATAGGAACGATCATATCTTCAAAAATGATTGTTTCATCATTTCTAACATTGAACTTCTTGGTGATTGAATCATAAATAGCAGGGGAGTTTTTGCCTTCTTTAAAAGAATTAACATCTATTACATACTCAAAATATTTGAATATGTCTAAGCGATGCATACAAACTTCATAAATTTCTTTTGAATTGGCGGTTGCTAGAGCAATATGAACACCTTTACTTTTTAATAAACTTAATAATTCGAGCGCGTTTTCCTTTAAAGGGATTGTATTTTGATATTGTTCAAAAGATAGCTCTTTCCATTCATTTAAGATATCTTCTTCTTTTTCATTAGGAAGATATTTCTCTTTAGTCCATTTCGCTGCATTTTCTAAACCAATATGAGCGATTTCTTCTCCATATGTTGGAGGAATAATTAAGTTTCTTCTTGAAAAGAAAATACTATCGATATCCGCCCAAATGGAGGTGCTATCGATTAAAGTTCCATCCAAATCAAAGATGGCTAGCTTAATATCTCTTCCAAGTAATTTAACCATTAGAATTTCCTATTCTTTATTAAAAATTATTTCATAAGGGTCTCTTTAGTTCTAGAAAAATATCAATTGGCTAATAATTAATTATGAAACTTAATATCGCCATATCTTTTAATGAGGTTTTTGTAATAAGTTCTTCTCTCTTTATTTTCTACGATTAATATGTTCATTGCTTCCCAAATAGTTACGGTGGTGGCGATATCTAAAACATAACTAATTACTTCTTTTAAAGCGCCCCCATCTTTCCATAAACTAAGTAAAAGAATCATTCCCACTAATAAAGTGACACCAATAATAATTAAACTTATAGCGATTTTATTCTTTAAAGAGATTTTTTTAACAGCTTTTTTAGACTCTAAAATCATATTCTTAAAGAAAATGCCTTTTAATTCTTCCTCACTATATCCTTCCATATCCTTAAAAGAAACATCTAAATCAATCGTATATTTCTTAGGTGCATATTCAAAAGAAGCTTTCACCCAATCAATAAAATCATCACTTAAGACAGGAAGCTTAGTAATCGCGTTCGTGTCAAATATATTAGATGGTTTATCAAAATTAAGTCGCATCAAAGCAATTTTCTTTTCATGATCTAGTTCAAAAAATTCATTTTCAATATTGTTAAAGTTTTCAATTAATTCCGCCATAAGTATTACCTCTTACAATATTGTAGCAAATAGAAAATATAATAATAAAAAAAGAGACAAATACTACGTATTCATCTCAATTTTAATCTAATGGCGGAGAATTAGAGATTCGAACTCTAGCGGGGCTTACACCCCCTAACGGTTTTCAAGACCATCCCCTTCAGCCACTTGGGTAATTCTCCAATTTTTCTGGTGGACCAACTAGGATTTGAACCCAGACTCAATCGGTTATGGGCCGACTGCTTTAACCATTAAGCTATTGGTCCAGTGAATAAAATAATATAACAAAACGAAAAGTTAGAAAAGAATAAACTCATTTATTTAACTATATGCGCACATACACTAGTGAGTTTTGCAATTTTTACTAAAATCGCTGAAAATTTACGAAAATTATTGAAAATATAATTGCAATACTTAAATATTTGAATTATTTATTTACAAAGTAAATACATTTAATTTTTTGCCAAATGTAAGCAAATGTAAATGCTTTCATGGACCATAAATATTGACATTAAAATAAAAGGGACTATCATTGTTGGCGTCTTAAGGAAAAGACCGGTCTGCTAGCCGATAATAGCAAGGAAAGAGAGGTGTAATTATGAAATACTATACACTTGAAGCTACTGTTAATAGAAAGAGTATTAAATTCGATAAGAAGTTTAATTCTCGTAAAGATGCTATTGATTATATGTTCAAGTATTTAGAGAAAAACTACATTTATAATTTTAATATAAATGAAAGTTACAATGTTTCTAACAAACACGAAGTTGAATATGTCAGTGATTTCAACAATCGCTTCCTTATTAATCGTGTTACTCTCTAAGTAACTAATATTATCGTTAGCAGGGGACCGTCAATGAGATGGTTCCTTTTCTTTTTATAATTAAAGTTCTTGAAATTTGGTCTAACTCTTTTATTATATTTAACCGAGGAGGAACATTAATATGGCAGGTTATATTAAATGGATGGATGGTCATTCTCGTTTAGTTAAGATTATCCTTTGCATTTGGATCTTAGACATTACCTGGGCTGTTTACCGTATTGGTCACGCTGTTGTTCATAAAAATGTTATAGAATTAGTTCTTGGCATTCTTTGGATTATCGCAGCAGGTACAGTCGGTTGGGTCCTCGATCTTATCTGGATCATTTTATTCAATCGCATTTTCTGGTTCCACGACTAATTAGTTAACTTATGAAGCTTTACGAATCCGCAGAAGATTATTTAGAGAGGATTTTAATTCTCACTAATAAAAATGGAAAAGTCCGTTCTATCGACATAGTCGAAGATATGAATTTCTCCAAGCCATCAGTTTCGGTTGCCATGAAAAAGCTCCGTGAAAATGGCTTTATAAATGTTGATTCAAAAGGCTTCATCACCTTAACTAGTGAAGGTCTAAAAATCGCAACTAAAACATACGAAAGACACTTGGTTTTAACTGAATTATTCGAAAATCTTGGTGTCTCACCTGAGATAGCGCGTAACGATGCATGCCGCGTCGAACACGACTTATCCGATGAAACGTTTGAGGCGATTAAAGACCATTTAGCTAAATGCAAATAAGAACAATAAAATGAAGGGCTTAGTTATTTAAGCTCTTTTTATTTTGCCCATCAGTTAGTTATGTCTAACTTTTCT
>CAMOYS010000041.1 GCA_946630435.1 uncultured Caryophanales bacterium
ATAAATAACTTATTTTATATAGGAAGTCCGTTCTTTTTAGATATCTTATCGAAAAAAGAAAATAATCTTTTTTAACTTTTCTCACTTTATTGTTTAATAGTTTTCTTAAATTGTTATAATTTAATAACTATGAAAAAGTATATTAAGCGTTTCAAATTTATTATCCTAATCTTTTTCATTATCGAAGTCATTCTCTTTGCAGGCTTCGCTGTTTTCTATTATTTAGATCTTTTTGGCGCTAAAGCAATCTTAGAGAGCTATGTTGACGTTATCTTCTATGGTGTGGCTGGTACCGCCATCATAAACTTACTTTTAACTTGGATTACTTTACTTATTGTTTCTAGATCCAGAAGAGAAACCGATTTAACTGCGGCTTCTTTACTTGGCGATGATATTCAAGAAGCATACAACTTTGGTGCTATTGGTTTAGTCATTGTTGATGAACATAATACAGTTTTATGGACTAGTGAATTATTTAGAGACCGTAAAGTTGATATTTTAGACCATAACATTATTGAATGGCTCCCAGGTTTAGCGGAACTTCAAGATGCTTCTAGTGATTCAGTTGTTACTGTTGAATTTAGTGATCGTAACTACGACGTTAAGTTCTTAAGTGACGCTGGATTATATATCTTTAAAGATACTACTGAATATCAATCTTTATCGACATTTGCGAAAAACGAAGCAGTTGTTTTAGGCTTTATCATGATTGATAACTTCTCAAATATTAATGAGAACGCTGATGACGCTAGTGACGTTATCTCTAAAGTAAGAAATGCTATCTTTGAATACACTCAAGATTATAATGTCTTAATCCGTCGTTATAAAACCGATACATATTTCATGGTTTGTAACTATGACTCATTAAGAAAGATGATGGATGATAAATTCTCCATCTTAGATAAGATTCATGAGATTGGCGAAAAAGAACCAATTTGTCCAACATTATCTATTGGTATCGCTCATGACTTCCCAGGCGTTAATAAGTTAAATGAAATGGCTAGTAACGCTCTTGAAATATGTATGTCTCGTGGTGGTGACCAAGTCGTTGTTTCAAAATACGGCGAGGATCTCCAGTATTTTGGTGGTAAATCTAAAGCAGTTGAAACAAGAAACAAAGTTAAAGTTAGAGTTATTTCTGACTCTGCTATGTCACTTATTAAGAGTAGTGGTTGCATCATTATCATGGGTCATACCGCAACCGATATGGACGCGATTGGTTCATGTTTAGGTATGAAAGCCATCTGTGAATACTGTAATAAACCTTCGTGGGTTGTATATGATCCACATAAAACTGAAAGTAAGACTAGAGGTGCTATGACTAGTGCCTTCTCTAGAGAAGAATTAGCAAAGATTACTTTATCTCCATCCGATGCGATTGAAAAAGCTAAATCCAAATCTAACACCCTTCTTATTGTTTGCGACGTTCATAATCCGGACATGGTTTTATGCCCTCAACTCCTCGATGAAGTTGATAAGATTATGATTATTGACCATCACCGTCGTACTGATAATTTTATTGAAAATAATATCTTCTGTCAGATTGATCCAGCGGCATCATCTGCTTCTGAAATGGTTACTGAATATATCTTCTATTCTTCCGCTAACCCAAGAATCAATATTCCAACAGCATATGCTACAATTATGCTTTCTGGTATCTTCCTTGATTCTAACTATTTCAAATCTAAATCCACTTCTTCAAACACTTTTGAAGCATCCATGGTTCTTAAAGAATATGGCGCGGATAACTTTAAGGCGGATGATTACCTTAAAGATGAATATGAAGAATACGCTCTTATCACCAAGATTACTTCTTCCTTAACTTCTCCATATTATGGAATTGTTTATTGTAAGGCTGATGAAACAGATATTATTGAAAGAGCGACGGTTGCTAAAGTTGCTAACCAATGTATGCAAATGAAAGGTGTTAATGCCGCGTTTGTTATTGGTCGTATATCAGAAAAAGAAGTCAATGTTTCCTGCCGTAGTGATGGTACTATTAGCGTTCAACTTTTAGCTGAAAAGATGAATGGTGGTGGACATCAACATAGTGCGGCGGCCACATTTAAAAACTTAACTATCGACGAAGTCGAAAGTAGACTCCTCGATGTATTAAAAGAATACTTGAATGACGCTAGAGCCGTTCCAGTAGAAAGGAAGTAATTATATGAAGGTTATCCTTTTAAAAGATGTTAAAGGCATCGGCAAAAAAGATGCTACAGTAGAAGTTAAAGATGGCTATGCATCTAATTATCTTATTCCTCGCGGATTAGCAGTTAAATTAACTGAAGGTTCTAAAAATGTTTTAAATAAACAACAAGAAGATCGCAAACTTAAAGACGCTGAAGATAAAGCTTTAGCGGAACAAGTCGCGGTTAAACTTGAATCTATTACTCTTGAATTTAAAGCTAATACCGGTGCTGATGAAAAAATGTTTGGCACAATTTCTTTTAAACAAATTGAAGAAGAACTCAAAGCCAAACATAATATTGTTATTGATAAACGTAAATTTATCGATAAAACTCCAGTTGACCGTTTAGGTTATACTAAACTTAGAATCGAATTATATAAAGGTGTGGTGGGAACTGTTACTGTACACGTTTCATCCAGTAAATAATTATGGCAGAGATTAAGAAATCACAATTACCACATAACTACGAAGCTGAAAAAGCCGTTTTAGGTGCGATGTTACGTTCATCCACAATTTTAAATGACGCCGCTTCTAGATTAGCAGTGGATGATTTCTTTGATGAAAAACCTGCTCATAGAATCATCTTTGGAGCGATGCAAAAACTCTATAAAGAGTCTGTTCCTGTTGATGTTCAAACTGTTGTCCAAGAACTGATCAATATCAAAGAATTTGATAATGTTGGTGGCATTGAATATCTAAGTGAATTAGCGGATTCTATTATTACTTTTGCTAACGTTCCAACTTATATTAAAAATATTCGCGATTGTTCAATTATGCGTAAGTTCTTGCTTACTTTAGATGAAATTGAACTTGATTATTTAAAGAATCCACTTGAAGATCCTAACAATTTCTTAAACATTGCTGAATCTAAAATTAACCGCGCAACTGAGATGAGAAATATTGCCGATTTTAGACCTGCTAAAGAAATTGCTAACTCTCTTGCTAACCAATTAGCGAACTTAAAAGTTACTGACACCGATGATACAGTTACCGGAGTTCCTACTGGTTATTCTAAACTTAATAAGATTACTCATGGCTTCCAAAAAGATAACTTTATCGTTTTAGCCGCTCGTACTGGTGTTGGTAAAACTGCCTTATCATTAAACTTAGCTTTTAACGCTGCAGTTCGTGGTTATCCAGTTGCCTATTTCTCACTTGAAATGAGTGCGGAAGATTTATTTAAACGTTTAGTTTCTGGTGATTCTAACGTTCAATATAATACCCTTTTAACTGGCTACCATTTAGGTAGAGAAGAAAGACTTAAATTACAACAAAGTTGTAACCGTATTGGTGCGTTAAAATTCTATGTTGAAGAAACAACTGGTATTAACTTAATTGAACTTGTTGCTAAAGTTAAAAAACTTAAAGCGAATGAACCTGATTTAGCCTTAGTTTTTGTTGACTATATTGGTTTAGTTAAAGTTACTGGTTTAAAATCTAATTCATCTCGTCAACTTGAGATTCAAGAAATATCTACCACTTTAAAGAAACTCGCTCTTGAATTACATATTACTATCGTTTGTGTCGCTCAACTTAACCGTAACGTCGAACAACGTGGTGGTGAACCAATGTTAAGTGATCTTCGTGAATCTGGTTCATTAGAGCAAGACGCCGATATTGTTATGTTACTTGCGGAAGCTAAAGCGCAAAGCCCAAAAGCTTTTGGTAGAGGTAATAAAGAACAAGAAGATAGCATTAACCAAATTAACTCTGCGATTGAAACTGTTGCGATGAAAGAAGGCGGTAGTAGCGCTAAAATCATTAACGTTATCATTGCGAAAAACCGTGCTGGTCAACAAGGTAGAGTTCCTCTTTTATTCCGTAAAGACTACGTTAAATTTGATACACCTTCACCTGAGAGCGAATCCGCTCTTGAATCAATTGAATCCGCTAGACTTGATTATTTAGCTGGCGAATAATATGAAATTTTATATTTTAGGCTCCGGATCAGGAGGGAATTGCACTATTTTTGAAGATGATGGTGTACTTCTACTCATTGATATGGGCCTTTCTTTTAAAAGACTTAAAGAAGGACTTAAGTTAATTAATAAAAATGTCATTGATTTAGACTGTGTTCTTTTAACGCATGAACATAGCGATCATACTTTAGGATTAAAATACGTTTACCCTCTTCCTATTTATTGTACAAAAGGCACTTATGATAACGATTCAGTGGAGAATATAGTGCCTTATCAAGAATTTAAGATTAAAGATTTAAGGGTAATTCCAGTTTCAACCTCTCATGATGTAATTGATCCGGTTGGCTTTGTTTTGATTAATAAAAAGAATGAGAAACTAGTTTATTTAACTGATAGCGGATATATTCCTGATGAAACAATCCCTTATCTTATTGGAGCTGATTACTACATCTTTGAATCTAACCATGATATCGAGATGGAATTAAACGCAAAACGAAGTATGAGAACGAAGAAAAGAATAATGTCTGATTTTGGTCACTTATCTAATGAAGATTCTGCGAATTATTTAGCTGACCTAATTCGAGAAAACACTAAAGAAATAGTCTTAGCGCATATATCTCGCGAAGCTAACACTCATGAACTAGCCTTAGAAACTCATCTAAATATATATAAAGAAAGAAATATTGATATATCTAATATAAAAATCCACTGCGCTGATCAATTTGAAATAGTAAGTGGGGGAAAATAAAAAATAGTCGACTTCTTATATGGAAATTGACTATTTTTATTTAATTAATCCGAAGTGTCTCATCGCGTTTGCCCAACCATCATTATCAATATCGGTTGTAACATAATCTGCGACCGCTTTTACTTGAGCAATTCCGTTTCCCATTGCTACTGAAGTTCCGGTGAATTGGAGCATTTCAATATCGTTAGGATTATCACCAATAGACATTGCATTTTCTGGAGTGTAACCATAATACTCTAGAACTGCTAAGATACCTTTAGCTTTATCGCTATCTTTAAGCATAATATCAACAGCGAATTCATCCCATCTTGCCGATTTACAAGATTGAAGGTGAGGTAGGAATAAACTTTCATCAAGCTCATCGCAGAAGGCAATCATTTGATAAACTGTTCTATCGTAATGATCTGGGAATGAACGTGGTTGAGGGAATCTAGTGTTATATTTTTCGTGAGCGGATATAACCCTATCATCAACATAGTTGATATGACCTTCGTTTTCTTCAATAAGAGTTAAACCAAATTTAAGTCTTTTAGAGAATTTAATCATAACATCAACGACATTCTCAGGTATTGGGTAACGATAGATGATTTTGTCATCAATAATCGCACATGAACCATTCATAACGATAAGACCGTCCGGAGTAACCATATCTAGAATCCCGGTTTTACGAACTAAATAATAGTTTCGACCAGAACATAGAAAGACTTTAATGCCGTTAGCTTGCATTTCTTTGATTGCTTTAATTGCGCTTTCTGGCACACGTTTTGTGCGGTGTGAATAAAGTGTTTGATCGATATCAGTAAAGACAATCTTAATATCTTTTTTATCCATCTATAACTTCCTCCTTTCCTTATCTAGTTATTGAATATAACTAATTTTTCTTTTACACTTATTTCTATGAAATACGATGAATGGTCTAATCTAGAAACTAAGAAGGATAAAGATAACCCTCTTACAGATTATTATATTTACCCATCAGGCGAAATGTTTTTCGTAGAACCTGCATTTTATACTCAATTAAATTTCTTAAAGGTTCTTTACCCTGATAAGTTACCCGAAATTATAGATGAAATGGAAAGAATAGTAAAGCGCGCGAAGAAAGTTATCTTTTGTCACGATTACGAACACCCACTTATTCAAAAAGAAGGATTCATCTATATTGAGATAAATGATGTCACTGATCCCCTCCAAATTTACGTCGAAGATAAGTCTAGAGGCTCAGATTATGGCGACTAATTCATTTCCTAATCATCTAATTTGAAAATTACTCGATTTTATCGCATAATATCCTTACAGTAGGAAGTGTCGATATATGAATATGACGTTTGTGGGGATGGGATACGTTGGCCTAGTCAACAGTGTCATTTTAGCGTCTTATAATCACAATATTATCGGCTTTGATATTGATAAAGAAAAAATATCTTTATTAAAGCAAGGTGTAGCGACAATTGAAGAGCCAAATCTTCAAACTCTTTTAACTGAAGCTCAACATAATTTAAGATTTACTTCTAACGCAAAAGATGCGATTAGAGGTAGTAATGTTATCGTTATCTGTGTTGACACTCCTCAAGGTAAAGATGGAGAACCAGATTTAACTCATTTTTATGATGTTTTAGATGAAATCGCGGAAAACGCTACCCAAAACTGTTGCATTATCATTCGTTCTACTGTCCCTGTAGGCACTAATAGATTAACTAAGAAATATTTAGAATCTAAATGTTCTTATAGATTCCAAGTTATTTCTATGCCAGAATTCTTATCCCAAGGTAACGCGGTTAAAGACACTATTAATCCAAGTCGTTTAGTTATCGGTGTTACTTCTCCAGAAGCGGAAATATTTGCTAAATCTCTCGCCGGAATTTTTGTTAATAAGAAAGTTCCATTATTAGTTACCACACCTGAAACTGCTGAATTAATTAAATACGCTTCTAATTCATTCTTGGCTATGAAGATTTCATATATTAATTCAATCTCTCGTTTATGCGATAAAGTAGATGCTGATATTGATAAAGTAGCGTTAGGAATGTCTTTAGATCCACGTATTGGCCCATCATTTTTAAAAGCGGGTGTTGGTTATGGTGGTTCTTGCTTCCCAAAAGACACAAACGGATTATATTGGATTAGCGATGATAACGCTGTTCCTCTTGATTTAGTAAAAGCTACTATCACTGAAAACGATGCACAAATTAATTATTTCTTAGAAAAGGTTACTAAACGCTTTAAATCACTTAACAATCTAAAGATTGCTGTCTTTGGTGTTGGCTTTAAAGGTGGAACTGAAGATGTCCGTAATTCACCTGCAATTCCAATCGTTAAATATTTATTAGAAAAAGGTGCCTATATTAATCTTTATGATCCGTTAGCAGAAGAAAACTTCCATAAAGTATTCTCTCGTCACACCCATATTTCTTATTTAGATTATCCTCAAGACGCTTTAAAGAATTCTGATTTTGTTATTATTCTTAATGATAGCGATGAATTTAAAGAGTTAACCGCTGATTTCTATATTGAGAACATGAAACGCCCAATCATCTTTGATGGTCGTAACTTATATAGAGTTGAAGATATGAAGGGCACTGAATATTATTCGATTGGCCGCCCATCTTTAAAGAAAAGATAAAAGCTAAATAATAAAAAAAGAAATGTATCCAAATGGATACTTTTCTTTACGAAAGGAGTACAAGACCAGCTAATTATTTTTTAACTGGTTTTGCATTAACAGTAACAACATCCTTGTTACGGTAGTCAGCGGTTGTAACATCGTTCGCGTTTTCTGGACGAAGTGTTCTCATTGATAACCACATGACACGGAGACCCATAACGAGTGGGAAGGTAACTTGAGAGAAGCTTGCAAGTAAGAAGCCCATAGCCATACCGATGACGGATGGAGCAGGTGCTGCCCAGTAAGCAATCTTTTGAGTTTCCCAGAATGTATAAATGCGATATGGGTTGTTTTTACCTCTAGTTAAGATAAATAACATGATACCCATAAAGACTGTTAAAGCGATGTTAACACCAAACATTAATAAGGTTGTTTGCCATAATGCGGTGTATTTGTTTTGGGTATATCCAATATTAAATGATTCTTTCCAGTTCTTTAAAACGCCATCAGTATAGGTTCTTAAAGTAGCAGGAGTGAATGTAGTATTTGGATTTAAATCACCCACAACAGCGAGATTTTTGAAGTTATAACCAACTTCGAATGTTTTATAGTCACCATAGAAGACACCTTTAGAAGTATTGGAACTACTAATAAAGATGGAACCTTGATATGTATAACGAGAGAACACTAAGAAGGAAGTTTTACGATATTCAGTAACTTCTTTTTCATCAACAGTGTGCTTATATTGAGTAATCATATCTAAGTATTGTTGAGTGATTGTTCCATCGAGATAATAGACTTCTAAAGCAGTTAAGGTTTTCTTTTCATTATTAACGATTACTTCATATGTAGATCTGAAGCAGTGGAGACCATTTTCGTTAGTAGTGGTGTACTTATTGTCCCAAGTTTCTTGACTAATTGCTAAATAATGACCACTTTCAGAATCACTAACAACGATATCAAAATTAGATTTATAGAGCTCTTCAGAGAATCTTTGTAAACCTAAATCGTAGTTATAGATGGTTTGAGTGTTAATAAAATCTGCACCATTACGATTAATAGTGTGAACAAATGTTGGAACGATAGAAATGATCATGCTAAAAAAGAACATGATTACAGCAAAATACCAAGGTTTGCTTCTTCCACCTTCAACGCAAGCCTGGTTATTGATTAAGCTTCTTAAGATTAGTTTAAAATTTTTCATAGCCTCAATATATTATATTAATAGAATTAACATTTCAAATAATAACAGTCGATTTTTCCCAAATAGTGGACTTCCTATGTGTTTTTTGAAAAATTTTTTGTTTTTCTTTTTGTTAAACTCATTTAGTAACGAAATATTATTGAAATTATTCAAAATATTTTTTATCATTATTGCACCAATGGGGTCGAACAAGTTTCGACAGGGATGTAGTTTGGCTTTAACTGCAGCAGAGTGATGACTTAATCATCGAAAAAACAATAACTGACAATAGTTATATGAGAGCACCACGTGCTCAATTCGCTTCCTGCGCTGCTTAATTAGCTCCGACATAGGATCCGACGCATAGCGTTGGGCAGGACGTGCTTCAAGGTTTTCTTCCTTCACGCTTGAATGTCATGTCATACCAAAGGAATAGGCGCTAAAAGTTGATGAGTTAGTTAGCGATGAAAACTCGTTCATCTAGTGATTGACGGTTTGATGATATCATGTCAGTCATGAATACCGAATATCGTCTAAGCTGTAGACGTTATTGTGGGACCATCTCTGGACACGGGTGCAACTCCCGCCGGCTCCACCA
>CAMOYS010000042.1 GCA_946630435.1 uncultured Caryophanales bacterium
TATTTTATTCAGATTCCTTATATTTTGTTATTCGATATTCAAGGGTCTTACGACCTCTATAAATATTTAGATAGAACTTACCATATATATCGATATATTGATGTTCTTGAATTTCGTATGATGGCATATTAAATCCAAGAAGTCTGGTGTTCATTGATAAAGGTTCGCTTATATGTTTTCCAAAAGAAATGAATTGAAGTGATCTAGTGGAAATATGTTTCACAACAAATTCAGGTTCTTTAAAGCCCATGCCAAACGGAGAGAATGAATTAACAATCTCATAATTTTCCATAGTGATTTCGTTTAAGCTGAGTTCAATCTCACCTTTGGTTTCATCCACAAGTGGATGAGTTGAAGCGTATTCATTAAATCTTTGCTTAAATAAAGGGAAATCTTTGATATTAATTGATACTCCACCAGCGGAGCTATGACCACCGCCACTAAGAAGGATATCTTGATTCATATTAATAATATCAATCACATTAAAACCGTTTTTAGAACGCATTGAGCCCTTTAAGATTTCTTTATTGTCATTTTCATAAGTGAATAAGCAAGTTGGTTTATTATGAAGCGAAAGTAAACGGTTAGCAATTAAACCGATTAAGCCTTCTTTCATATCGCTAATCGCGACAATGCCCGCTTCAGTTGTATCAATTTCTTCATCTATCTTTTCGCTCGCAGCTTTAGTTAATTCTTTTCTTTCATCATTAAGTTTAATAATCCAAGAAAGAAGCGAAGATCTTTCAAAAGTGTTGTCGGTAGTTAAATATTTAACTAAGCGATTAATAGATGTATCCGTGACGAGTCTTCCCACTGCATTAATTTTAGGAGCGATATCAAGTCCTAAAGTGAGCTCATTAATCTGTTCATTATCCATTAAATTGGTTAAGGCTTCAAAGCGGTATTTCTTTAAATATTCAATGGCTAAACGGGTGACATCACGGTTATAGTCTTTTAGTTCCATTAAGTCACTTATGACAGATAAACCCGCGATTGTAACTAAATAAGGTTCATAACGATTAAGTAATGCACTAGAAAGATATAAAGCCATATGACCAGCGCTTGCCACCACTTCATTAATCTTAGAATGGATTGGGTGAAGGATAGCGTAAGCATTCACATCTTTTTCAGGTAATTCATGATGATCAACTACGATCACATCTATTCCTTTTTCGTTAGCTAAATCAATCGCTTCAAAAGCACTAACACCGTTATCAACAGCGATAATTAAATTAAAGCCTTTATCAGCGATTTTTTCGGTATTAGTAACATTTAAACCGTAACCATCTAGATACCTAGATGGGATGTAATAAGAAACTGGATAATTAAGTAATTCAAACGTTTTAACCATTATCGTTGTGGCGCTTATTCCATCGCAATCATAATCACCATAAATAATGATCTTTTCTTTACGTTCGATTGCTTTAAAAATTCTTTCTTTAATTCGAGCCATAACGCCAATTGAATTAGGATCAATTAGCTTAACATTTTCGATTGGACGAGAAAGATACTCGTATTCTTCGAGGCTTAGATCATAATGGTTTAAAAGTTTTTCTAATAAGTTCATATAAATAAAAGGCTGCATTTAAGCAGCCCATAAATTAGTCATTGATACCAATAAAGATTGTTTCTTGAGGTTCGCTACTATTCTTTCTTTGGAGTTTAATCTTTTCACGTTTGTGAGATTTCTTTGTTTTCTTACGTTCTGGAAGTTTAATCTTCGAGAATAATTTTTCAAAGAAGTTAGTAATTGGGGCGATAGTAGTAACAATGAAGAAACCACTAATAGCGACACCAAATACTAAAGAAGCAAAGATGTGGCTATAAGATAATGGACCAAATCCAAAGAAGGCAATACCAATGAAGGCAAAGATAATAACGCTAATGAATAATGGCGCAGCTGTGCTTGAAATAGCTTCAACGCTTAATTCACGACGTTTTTCTAAGGTTAAGTCTCTTTCATCAAGATAATAATCTTTAGCCTTATTAAGGTAGAAGATAGTGAGTAATAAACTGACTAACATAATTACTGGAATAGATAAGGCAGTTAAAGATAAGGTTTGAATTCTTGTTAAGGTTAATACACCAAAGGTGATTGTAGTAGCGCTTAAGGAAATAGCACCAGCCGCAAGAGCCTTACTTGGACGATATCTAAAGGCATAATAGATAACGGAAGCAACTAAGGCAATAACGCTAGCAAGCATGATATAACCTTGATGTGGAGTCTTAACTGTTTCATGAGAGATTTTAGTTCTAGAAACAATATCTTCATCAGAAATTAATTCAATGTTATTAACAAGAGTTTCAATTGCTTCATCAATTGATTCAACTTCAGTCATAACATCTCCGGCTTTATAAGAGATTGTTCCAGCAGGTACTTTTCCATCGATATGAGTGATGAAGTAAGTATATTTTGTGGTAACAGTTGTTTCGTAGTTATATTCTTCTCTTGTTTCCATTTCAACAGATTGATACGCAAGAGCTTTATCGCCAATATAGACATTTTTAAGAACGTCTTCTTTAAACTTATCTTCAGTATCGATATCTGGGTGATCATCTCTAATAGAGAGATAGATTTCAGTGTTATCTTTTGTAGCGTTAGAAACGTTAAGAGCGCTGCCATCGATGGCGCTAAAGACGATACCACCAGCTAAAGAAGCAACGAATAAGACGGCCATAACAATGAAGGAGACTTTCTTTTTCTTAGTAAAGTCACGATTTTTATATGGTCCATCATAGACTTCTTTGTCTTCTGGATCAGTTGGTTTAACAACTAATTCTTCATCGATATTAAAGGCATTATAAGCGGTCATTAAGTTAGTGCTATTAGTTAATAAATAGGTAAGTAGTCTAAAGACTAAGACGGTCATTAATAAGCTGATGACACCGCCGAAGAATAAGACGATACCCATTGGTCTAAGAGCGTTACCACCAAGGAAGTAAAGTAAGATACCGCTGATTAAGGTTGGGATAGCGATATCTAAAGCGATAAGGCTAGTTTTCTTAATAGCTTCTTGGTTGGCTTTCTTCATTGAACGGCCTTTATAAACTTCTTCTTTAAACTTAGTTGCATAAACAATTTCAGTAACTAAGGAAGTGATTGTTAATAAGACACCAGCAACGAAGGCTGCAACGTTAAATGTAGCAGACATTGTTGTGAATAAGACATAAGTTAAGAAGACTGTTGAAAGAGTATTTGCCACCATCGCAACAGCAGTTAAACGATAGAAGAAAGCAAGCATGAAGGAAATAACAATAACAGCAATAATGGCAGAAACTAAGGTTGCCTTCATCGCTAAGTTAACGTCAGTACCATAAACTAAGATTTGTTCAACAGTTGGATTTGTTCTAATTGGGTTATAAGTAACACCACTAGCAGATTGAGCGACGAATAAATCGACAACTTCATAATCATAGCTAGAAGCATTAAATAAGTTAGTGAGGAAAATAGCTAATTGGTTAGCTTGTTTTAGCTTAGTAGCGTCATAGTTACCTTCACTATCAGCAAAACCGCATAAGTATTGAAGTTCAGTTTGTTCTTCTTTACTTTCGGTATACCAAATGTTTTTAGAAACAAATTGAGCAACGATCTTTTGGCCGGTAACAGCTTGGTCAGATTGAGCTTTTTCATAAGTATCACCATCAACCCAGTTGGCCCATAAGAAGATATCTGGTTCAGATTTTTCTTCCTCTTCGCCTTCAACTGCTCTAAATGGATTTAATTTACCTTTAGTTTCACCGCTACTACCACCAACAGTTTCAACTAAGGTTTTAACCTTAGATGGATCACTGACTGGAATAATAACGTATGGAACTAAGTCGTTTTGACGAACAATATAGGCTTTGGAATCTTTAAAGACATCGTTATGGGAAATACGAGTTTCTTCATTTTTACCAGATAAAGAGAAATCTCCACCAGAGAAGGCGAGATACTTACGGATGTTATTTAATTGAGTTTCATCGTTTTCAGTAATAGAAACACGAATGGTGTCGTTACCTTGAACAACAACGCTATAGTCTTCAACTTGATATGTTTCAAGTCTAGCTCTCATTTCAGTTGCAACTTCTTCAGCAGCATCTTCGTCTTCTACTTCTGCATCTTCATCATCTTGAGCGTCTTTAACTCTTAACTGATAAACAAATTCATTACCAGAGGTGTATTCACGACCAGCATTGAGTTTAGTAAAAACAGGAGTAGCCATGGCCACTACTGAGATAATCATTGTTGCAGCTAAGATTAGATACGCAATTAATCTTCTTCTTTTTCCCATACGATTTACCTATACTTTCTAATTGATTTTTATATTACTAAATTATTAAATTTAGCCAATAGTCGAATAAAAGCATACTACTTTATAGTAGTTATTTCAATTATCAAAATGAATATTTGGGACTTTTTGTCCTAAATAGTTGACTTCCTATATGTTTTTTAAAAAATTTCTTAAACAAAATAACAATTCAAACTTAAATTTTTAAGATTGAATGGTCATGGTATTTAGAGAAGTGAGCGTAGGCTTTATCAGTCACCATTCTTCCTCTTGGAGTGCGATTAATTAAACCAAGTTGAAGAAGATAAGGTTCATAAACATCTTCTAAATTCATGGTTTCTTCGCCGATTGCAGAAGCAACAGTTTCTAAGCCAACTGGCCCACCGTTAAAGCGGTCCATTATCGTTTCAATATATTTAACATCAACATCATCTAAGCCGAGTGGATCTACTCTTAAAGCTTTTAAAGCTTTCTCAGCGTCATCGGTTTCAATGATATCTTTTCCTTCAAAGTTAGCAAAGTCTCTAACACGACGGAAAATACGGTTAGCTACTCTTGGAGTACCTCTACTTCTAGATGCAATCATTTTGGCAGCTTCATCAGTAATTTCAGTTTTAAATACGCGAGCGGTACGTTTAACGATTTGCTCTATTTCTTCATTAGTATAGAAGTTAATCTTTTCGGTTATACCGAATCTAGCACGAAGTGGCGCGCTTAAATCACCTGCTCTAGTTGTGGCGCCTACCAAAGTGAATGGAGGTAAATCAAGATTTAATGTAGTTGCCCCACCTTCACGAGGAATAATAATGGAGAGTTGGAAATCTTCCATCGCACTATAAAGAACTTCTTCAACGACGCGAGGGAGACGGTGGATTTCATCAATAAAAAGAATATCCCCTGCTTCAATCGTTGTTAAAATTGAGGCTAAATCACCTGGTTTTTCAATAGAAGGCCCATTAATTACATGGATATGTCCATGCATTTCATTAGCGATAATATAACTTAAAGTAGTTTTACCAAGTCCTGGCGGACCATAAAGTAAAACATGATCAAGAGTTTCATTTCGATGTAAGGCTGCACCAATAAAAATCTTGAGATTGTTCTTTAATTCATTTTGACCGATATAGTCTTTTAAAACTTGAGGTCTTAAAGAAATCTCAATCTCATCATCTTTACTTCTTTTTGCGTCTACAAGTCTAGCCATAGTTATTTTCTAAGTTTCTTTAAAGCTTCTCTAAAGATTTCTTCATTTGTAGCGTTTGGAATATTGATTTTTGCTAAAACATCATCGATTTCTTTAACTTTAAAGCCAAGGCCTTTAAGCCCTTCTCTTACTTCTTTATATTGATTGATATCTGCTTTAGATTCGTGGGTAAGTTGACCTTTCAGGTCAAGAATGATTTGAGCAGCGGCTTTTGGACCAATACCAGGTAACTTCTTAAGATAGTTAACATTATTAGCTTGAATCGCCATAAATAAATCGTTTGGATTAGTTTCACTTAAAGCAGTTAACGCGGTTCTTGGGCCAATTCCTTTAACAGCGATAAGAGCTTCAAATGCTTTCTTTTCATCCAAAGAAGTAAAACCTGCTAAATATTGTTCGTCTTCACGGACGACATTATAAAGATATATTGTCATCTCTTCATTTATAATGAAAGATTCGGTTCGAGGTGTATAAATTTGATAACCGATGTTATTAACTTCTAAAACGATGAAGTTTGTGTCGATATGAGTGACTTTACCTTTGAAATAATAATACATACTAGTGATTAATTAAGATGAAAAGAACAAGGCTAATTAAGACAATAAATGAGCCCACTAAAGAGGATATTAAACTAATTTGTTCTTTTTTCATACATTCCTTACGATTTATAAATATAAACTATAAAGTTAATTAAATAAATATAATTAAAAAAGTTTGGGAATTTTAACGTTTAAATTCCTTCATTTTTGGAATTGGATTACGTTTATGTTCACTGATTTTATGGAGGTGTTCAATTCTTGCTTTAGCCTTTTCTGATACTTCTTTACCTAAAAGGTAATTATCAAGTTCATCATAAGTTACACCCATTTCAATTTCATCAGTTTGGCCTTCATAAAAGCCTGCGGTTGGAGTGCGGTTAGCTAAATAAGATGATAAGCCATAAAGGATAACACCTTCTCTAACTTCTTTTTTAAGTAGATGAGCGATTGGAAGAAGATCAACTCCCCCATCACCATATTTAGTGAAATAACCAACATATGATTCGTCTAAGTTATCGGTGCCAAGCACTAAAGCGTTATGTTCTTGAGCGAAAGCGTATAACGCTGACATTCTCATTCTGGCTTTTAAGTTACCTTTAGTTAATCTAGAGAAATCTTCACCATTAAGTTCTTTGATATAAGATTTATAAGTTTCAGTTAAATCAACGACTTCCATATTTAAGTCGAGAGCGTCTTTAACTTTTAAAGCATCTTCAACATCTTTTGGATTTGAATCGATTGGTAAAGCGTAACAGAATAGATTTTCTTTTCCAACAGCGTTTTTCGCGATTGCAGCGACAAGAGTGCTATCAACTCCCCCACTTATCCCTAAAACAAAAGCTTTACATGGGGAATTAGCTAAATATTCTTTAAGCCAATTTTCAATTTCTTTTAAATATTCTTTTAAAGTCATAATCTACTCCAAATATTCAAACTCAAAGTCGCATAAGAAGACACTGTCGCCACTTTCCGCGCCACACTTTCTAAGTTCATCTTCAACTCCTATCTTAGATAGATAATTGATTAAACGCATTAAACCTTCATCGGTAGAGATATTAATTAAAGAATAAGTTCTTTCGATTGATTCCCCTACTAAACGGTAAACATGGTCTTTTTCTTTTATAACGGTAAAGATTGGTTTATCTTCTTTAGAAGCATCATATACTCTCATCTTAGTCTTATCTTCTTTATCCATAAGTGGGAATTCTTCAGTAACGGATAACACTTCGAAGCATTTTTTCATGAGTTCATCAATTCCTTCATGAGTTAAAGAAGAGATTGGATATATATCTTTTTTGATTTTCTTTTTAAATTCTTTAAGTCGAGCTTCACTTCCTTCTTCATCCATCTTCGAGGCAGCGATAATTAATGGACGCTTATCTAAACCCATTCCATAAGATTTAAGTTCATTTTGGATTGTTTTAAAGTCATTAATTGGATCACTTCCTTCTTCAAAGGAAACGACATGAACGATAACTCTACATCTTTCAAGATGTCTTAAGAATGTTAAGCCTAAACCTTTACCGTTATGAGCGCCTTCAATAAGTCCTGGAAGATCCGCTAAAACGAAAGAATCATAACGATTAACGTTAACAACACCTAAATTAGGCTCAATTGTAGTAAATGGATAATCCGCAATTTCTGGAGTGGCTCTACTAACCACACTTAATAAAGTTGATTTACCAGCGTTAGGAAGACCGATTAAACCAACATCAGCAAGTAATTTAAGTTCTAAGATAAGTCTTTTAGTTTCACCTGGAAGACCATTTTCCGCGATTCTAGGAACTCTATTTTTATCAGATTTAAAAGCAGCGTTACCTCTTCCCCCGCGACCACCTTTAGCGACCATAACGATTTGACCATCTTTTGATAAGTCAGCAAGGAATTCATGGTCTTTTTCTAAATAGACAACTGTACCTAGAGGTACATCTACGATAATATCTTCGGCCGCAGCGCCATATTTATTCTTAGTTAAACCTTTACCACCATCACTTGCGATAAAGACTTTGGAGTGACGGAAATTAAATAAAGTATTAATTGATTTATTCGCTCGAAAATAGATGGAGCCACCACGGCCACCATTACCGCCACTTGGTCCACCTTTAGGCATATATTTTTCGTGGAGGAAGGCAATCATACCATCGCCACCTTTGCCACTTCTTACTTCAACTACTGCGCGATCAATAAACATAATAAATTCCTAATAAATCGTATATATTTTATACGATAGATTATTAAATTAAAAGTAAGGAAGAAAAAAGACCACCGAAGTGGTCAATTTTAGTTTAATTATCAATTATTCTTCAACTGGGTAAACACTAGCGCGTGTTTTGTTTTTGCCAACTCTTTCGAATTTAACAATACCGGAAACGGTAGCAAAGATTGTATCGTCTCCTCCTTTTTTAGTATTGATACCTGGCCAAATCTTGGTTCCTCTTTGACGGTAGATAATGCTACCAGCGGTACAATATTGTCCATCTGATAATTTAGCACCTAATCTCTTAGATTCACTATCACGGCCGTTCTTTGTAGAACCAACACCTTTTTTGGAAGCGAAGAATTGTAAATTTAATTTAAATAACATAATTCTAATCTAATCCTTTCTCCACGACCTTAATGTTACTTGGATATGATTCTTCAATTGTTTTTAATTGAATGATAATCACATTTAGAACATCTTTATCGTGACTATTTAGATCACCTTCAAGTAAGACATCTCCTTCATTAATCTTGATGTTATAATCCTTTGGATTAGCTAAGGCGTTTAATCCTCCAAATAATATGGAAGAAACGCTAGCGCAGACAAGATCATGATTAAGTGGTCCACTTCCTGCGTGACCTTTAACGTGAAGCGAGATAAATTTCTCACCTCTACTTATGGTTACTTTGACCATAGTAATTAAGCAACAATGCTTTCAATAACTAAGCAGGTATATGGTTGTCTATGACCAATTGTGCGACGTGCAGAGTTATGTTTAGCTTTGTATTTATAAATGCGTAATTTCTTACCTAAACCGTTTTTGACGACTTTAGCTTCGACTTTAGCGCCTTTAACATATGGGGTACCAACTTTTAAGGATTTATCGCTGACGAGTAAGACGTTTTCGAAGGTGTATTTGTCTTCGGCTTTAACATCTAATTTTTCAACGAAAATCTTTTGTCCAACTTCAACGCGGACTTGTTTACCACCAGTTTCAATAATAGC
>CAMOYS010000043.1 GCA_946630435.1 uncultured Caryophanales bacterium
CTCCAATCCAAATAGAAATAATGCACACGAAATAATAATATTTCAATACCAAATTTTATTTTTTTCGAAGAAAACGCTATCTTTTTTTATTCTTTATGTTCTAGATCAGCGAATTTTTCTTTCATTGTTTCGTTGTTTTTAGTTAATTTACGGACTTCTAAGTTTGGAAGCTGATTCTTTGCTTTTTCAATCCAGCCAGTTGCAGTCTTAAATTCTTTTCTAAATGTTTCGACTTTTTTAATAATTCCATCGCACATATCATCAACTTCTGAATAAATAGCCGCAGCTCTTTCGTAGTCGGTATTAATCTTATCAGCGATAGTTTTAACCGCTTCTTCAAAGTTAGTAATATCTAAATTCTCTCTTTGATAAGCGATAACTTGTTTTTTATATGCGTAAGAATTAAGCGCCATATTTCTAATTAAACCGATGATGGTAAGGAAGAATTGAGGTCTTACTACAAACATCTTTGGATAACGATGAGATACATCAACGATTCCGTTATTAAATAATTTGCTATCTTCTTCAAGAGTAGAAACTAAAACAGCATATTCACATCCTTTGGATGTTCTATTCTTATCAAGCTTAGCGTAAAAGTCTTCGTTTTTATGCTTAGTTTTTGTTGTGTCTTTTTGATTTTTCATCTCAAACATAATCGAGACTACTTCTATTCCATCTTGATAATCCCTAAAGATAAAATCGCCTTTACCTTCTTCATCAACATCATTATCTTTCTCAAAATAAGCATTTGGGAAAGCATATGGTCTCATTTCATCAAAGGCATCATGGCAGTAGTTTTCAAGTGATTCACCTAGATCTTTAGTGGAATCCCCCATTCTAAAGTCTTTATATTTTTGGATTTCTTCATCTTTTGCTTTTAATAAGAACTCATATTTTTCTTTTAATTGTTGAGCAGAGATTTCGTTATCTTTCTTAGCGTCTTTTACATCACTTTGAAGTTTAACGATTTCTTGTTCTTTTTTATTAAGTTCACTTTTAGTGGATTCAAGAGCTTTAGAAACTGCAAGAGCGAGATCTTTATCCGCTCCTTTAAGCTTTTCTTCAAGTACTGAAATAGTAGATTTAAGTTCAGAGATTTGTTTTTCTTGGTTAAGCTTTGCTTTATTTTGTTCTAAGGCTAATTCAGATTTATATTTTTCTTCAATGAGTTTAGTTTGTTCATTAACTCTTTTATTTACTTCATCTTTTTCAATTTCGTTTAATAAAGCATCATAACTGCTCTTATCAAGTTTAATAATTTCACCACAATTTGGACATTTAATTTCGGCCATAATATAAACCCTCCTTTTTAGATAATAAAAATCCCTTTTGAATTAACTAATAATGACAATGGTTGATTATAATTATTAATCAATTTAGAGGGATTTTCAAAGTAATCTAATAAGAGAAGATAATTTTCTATTCTTCTTTGATTTCGCCCGCTTTTGAAAGAGCGTATTTTGCAGTTAATGGTCCAATTAGCTCATAGATTAATGTTGAAGTTAATACGATAGCCATTACAAGCGCTCCACTTTCTTGGGTAGCAGGATTTTCGCCAAACAACTTAGCAGCGTTTGTGGCTAAACCAATCGCAACACCTGCTTGAGGAATTAAAGCAAAACCTAAATACTTTTTAACTTGTGGTTCGCATTTAGTAAGTGCCGCACCAGAGAACGCTCCAAGCCATTTGCCGACAACACGGGAAACAATATAAACGGCAGCGATACCTAAGATTAATAAACCTTCTTCATTAAAGAACACTCTTAAATCTAAAGATGCTCCACTTAAGACAAAGAAAAACATATAGATTGGAGAGGTAAAACGATCAAGAACATCAAATGTACGATAGGAATCTTCGCGTAGGTTAGCGTATAAAGCACCTGCCATCATACACATAAGAAGGGACGATAGTTCAAAGCCACCAAGCCATTCATTTTTGAATAAGAAATATAATCCTAAAGCGGCAAAAATAGAGAAAATAACTATAACAAGTCGGTTATTTCTTGATTTAAAGAACTTATTCATAAAGACAATAACAAGTCCTAAAACGGCACCGATTGCAATAGAAATAATTATCTCAAGTAATGGTTTTATTAACATCGCGTAGAAATTAAAATCTCCACCACCTGCTAAGTTAGTAGCAATTTGGAATAAGACTGCAAATAAGATTAAAGCAGCAGCATCATCTAAAGCTACTACTGGAAGAAGAGTATTAACAAGAGGTCCTTCGGCTTTATATTGTTTAATAACCATTAAGGTAGCGGCTGGGGCTGTAGCAGAGGCAATCGCACTTAAAGTTAAAACAAGTTCAATTTTGATCTTGCCTTGGGATATAGCGTATAAAACAAATAAAGAAGCTATAACTAAAATAGATGCTCCTAAAGCTTCTAAGATAGTAATAACCACCACTCTTTTTCCAACCGATTTAATAGTTTGTCTTTTAAAAGATGTACCAATTGAGAAAGCAATGAAGCCTAAAGCTACTTGGCTAACCCAGGATAAAGAATTAACAAATTTATAAATAGAGCTATTATCGATATTATCGTAAGTGAAATTATTAAATAATAAACCAAAGACAAAAGGACCCATAATGATACCAGTGATAATAAAACCAGTAACGTTAGGGAGTTTAATAATTTTCATTAAGCGTGTTGATAATAAGGCGACAAGTAAAAAACACGCGATATAAAGAAAGATTGATATATCCATTTAAATTGTGCCTTCGTAATCTTTGAGTTCATATGTATACATGAACCCTTTAATGCGCTTAAAGTTGTCAGTAGATTCACGAATGATTTTCTTTAAAGGTTCAACTCGATCATTTTCTACGACAAATATACAGAAAATAGAAGCTAAATATTCAGCTTTTTCAAAATGTCTTAAAGTATAGAAATGGTGTTCTTCAGGTAAGGTGTCAACTGCGTGACGGATAGATTCGGTATTAATTAATGTGCCGTTATAGCCATCTTCACGTAATAACTCGAGAGTGTGGAATGCATCTTCTGTGCTTTTAAGAACGAGATATAAAGCAGTTTTCATAATTTGTAATCCTCGGAGGATATTTTATACCTATTTTTTTATTTGTTAATAAAAGAGTAGAAATTCATTAAAAAAGCCAGCAGAACTGGCCTTTTTGGGAAAAGTTTAGAGATTTGATTAGAGTAAGAATATACCTTTTTCTTTTAAAGATATAATATCTTTTTCATCCCAGATTGAGACTTGGACTTCACCAATATGAGCTTTTTGAAGAAGGAACATTGATAATCTAGATTGGCCAATACCTCCTCCAATCGTAAGAGGAATCTTATCATTGATGATAGCCTGACAATATGGGTTATCAACTTTATATAATTCGTTTGCCGCCTTTAATTGTTTAAGCAAACGTTCTTTATTAACGCGGATTCCCATGCTCGATAATTCAAAAGCCATATCATAGAGCGGATTATATACCAAGATATCGCCGTTTAAGTTCCAGTCATCATAGTCTGCAGCGCGGCTATCATGTGGCATCTTATCTTTTAATTTATTACCAATTTGGTATAAGAAGACAGATTTATATTCCCTACAAATAGCGTCTTCTCTTTCTTTACGAGATAATTCAGGATAACGTTTTTCAAGTTCTTTTGTAGAGATAAAAGTAATATCTTTTACAAGTTGGTTCTTAAGCTCTGGGTATTTCTTTTCAATATCTAAACTCACTCTATATAAAGAAGAGTATATTTTACGTACTATCTTTTTAAGATAGGATAGTTTACGATCTTCATTAGAAATAACCACTTCCCAGTCCCATTGGTCAACATAAATTGAATGCATGAAATCAAGAGTTTCGTCTTTTCTAATCGCATTCATATCAGTATAAAGACCGGTGTGTAAAGCAAAGTTATATTTACCTAAAGCTTGTCTTTTCCATTTCGCTAAAGAATGAACAATTTCAACTGTGTCATCAATATTTTTAACTTCAAATGAAATTGGTTTCTCCACTCCACTTAAGCCGTCATTAAGACCACTGCCATTTTTAACAAATAATGGAGCGGACACTCTTAAAAGAGAAAGTTTCTTAGCTAAATAGCTTTCAAATCTTTCTTTAATAAATTTAATAGCCTTTTGAGTTTCTAAAACATCGAGCTTATTTTGATAGTTAATTGAATAAATAGATTTACGCATAAATGGGAATAATTTTCCAAAAGAATGGACTTCCTATAGGTTTTACTTAACATCTCTAGTACGGAAGAGAACTAATCCACCAGTAAAGAATATAGCAATATAAACCACATTAACAATGATACCAGTTATAAAACGATCATCTGGATAGCTAAGAGCTCCACCTTCATTAGATATCGCTACTAAGGCATGAAGTGGATTAATGTATCTAATGATTTGTTCCGCATCAGGATTAACATTTGTAATGATAAATGAAGAGAAGTAAGCAATCATAATAAAGATGATTACAACTGGAATACATGGTCCAATACTTCTAAATGTGGTAGCAAAGAAGATAGTTATTGATGTAATCGTGGTATAAACAATAACGGTGAGAAGAATTGTTTTAAGAATATATTCTGGGCTAGATAATCCTGGGAGCAAACCCGGTAAAACCATTCCATTTGGATCAAAACCACCAAATAGAGAACCTAAGCCAAAAGAAATACCAGCGTAAGCAAACAAAATAACAAGGGTGAAAACTAATCCACTAAAGAATAAGCTTACATAGATTTTTAACTTGGAGTTACCAGCAATAATCTTATTTCTAATAGTGCCTTGAGTAAACTCAAGAACTGTGAAAGAAATTAAGTTAACTGGAATAGCAATACCAAAGTTTTGAGCAGGTGATAAAGAAGAAATTAACATGTTTTGACCAGTGCATAATTCTTTTGACCCGCTTAAATTATCAATACCAAGATAGATTAAACTCATAATCACTGCTAAACCTAAACCGATAAACATTGTGATTCTAAAAGTTAAATCTTTTCTAATCTTAAATAAGAAGGCTTTGAATAAATTAAACATTTCCATTACCTCCTCCGATTAAGTTTAGATAGAATTCTTCAACACTCTCGTCTGAAGATCTAATCGCTAAAATTTTAATCTTATTACTATGTAATAAAGTAACAACACATCCGATATCAACATCATCAAATATGTTAATGTCACCATTTGGAGATACATTAAGTTCTTTTATGCCATGGCTCTTAAGAAGGGCCTCGGCTTGATTAATATTTTCAACTTTAACTAATAAGGATTTGCGTGAACTATTTTGTAATTCTTCAAATGTGAGTTCTTTAATGAGCTTACCATGAGAAATAAATCCATAGATTGAAGCAATCTTTTCAAGTTCAGAAAGAATATGAGAAGAAATTAAAACAGTGATTCCTTCTTCACGGTTAAGTTCAATAAGTAAATCTCTTAATTCGGCGATACCTTGAGGATCTAAGCCATTCATTGGTTCATCAAGAAGCATGAGTCTTGGTTTATTAATAAGCGCTAAAGCGATACCTAAACGTTGTCTCATACCTAAAGAGAAGTTTTTAACTTTCTTTTTACCAACTGATTCAAGATGGACTTTAGTTAAAAGTTCCATTCTTTCTTTATCGGTTAATTTGATACCAAGATACATTTCTTGGAAAATCATATTATCTCTAGCGGTCATTGTTGGTACTAACGAAGTTGTTTCAACAATTGCAGCGATATTTTTACGAGCATTATAGATTTTGCGGTCTTTATGGCTAATACCAAATAAGCTATAGCTACCTTGGGAAGGTTCAGCTAGACCGGTAAGCATACGCATAATCGTGGTTTTGCCGGATCCATTTTCTCCAACAAATCCATAAATGGATCCTTCAGGAATATGCATATTTACATGATCAACAACTGCTCGACCGGAATAAATCTTAGTCAATTCATTTGTTTCGATGATATTCATAAAAGATTTCCTTTCATTCTAAATAAAGATAACACAATTTAAAAATAAAGCCACATATATATGTGTTGTGGCAAAGAAAACACCCACATAATGTGAGTGTTCCATATAAAAGTTAAATAATTAATTAAAATTAACTAGCGATAACTCTCTAATAGAGTGATTATTTTTTCTCCCAAGTATAATCGCAATCAGGACAATGAAGTTCATAACCATAAAATGGGAACCAAGTCCATCCTGGATTATGGGATCCACATTTTGGACATACTAGTTTGTCACCTCTTGGAGGTTCAGATGTACATCCACCACCAGTAACTGCGGCTAATTGTTCGTCATTTAGTTCAATTCCTTCATGTTTAGCTAGAGCTAATAATTCATCCTGGGTTTTACAATGTTTAACCTTTTCGATTAATTCTTCACTTAACCCATTAAGTAATTCTTTTTTCATACTTAGGTTCTCCTTTACTAATTTAATAGTAACATAGAGGCTGTCACAAAAGTGCCACATTTTTATATAAAGAAACAAAATTAGTATAAAGATAAAAAAATAACATCCTGAGGTTTTCAGAATGTTAGATTTTATTAAGTGGCGGCCTTGAAACGATTCGAACGTTCTACCCACTGCTTAGAAGGCAGTTGCTCTATCCAAGTGAGCTACAAGGCCAAGCGCAGTTATTTATAATAAACTATTTTCTATCTTTTTCAACTGCTTTTATTCTTTCAAGAAGATTTTTTGCTACATCTTCTGGGATGAGTTGGGATAGTTCTTCTAAGCTAGCGGATTTTAGTAAGTCTAAGCTTGGATATCTTAATCTAATAATTTCCTGACGCTTACTTCCTAAGCCTTTGACATCATCAAGGATTCCTTTAGTGAACGATTTTGAGCGTTTATCGTGATGAAAGGAAATAGCGAATCTATGGACTTCGTCTTGCATTCTAACAAGCATGAAGAATAAAGATTTGTTATCAATTGGGTAAGTATTACCTTCTTTATCCATGATTCCTTTAGTTTGGTGTTTATCGTTTTTATATAGACCATAGACAGGAATATTTAAGCCTAGTTCGTTAATTATTTCGTTACCAGCGTGGATTTGAGTTAATCCACCATCGACGAGAATTAAATCAGGCATATCTTGCTCTTCTTCTTTCATTCTTTTATAGCGACGGAGCATTACTTCTTTCATTGAAGCAAAGTCATCACGCTTTTCCATGTGTTCAATATTGTATTTACGGTAGAGTTTTTTAACCGGTTCTCCGTTTATAAAGACCACAGCCACACCAACTGGAGAGTCACCTTGAATATGAGAGTTATCGAATAATTCAACACGATATGGAGTTGGAATATTAATGATATGTCCTAAGTCTTCTAATAAAGCGACTTTATCATCTTCAAGTCGAGCAGAAACAAAGTGAGAATCTAAAGCGTTTTTCGCGTTTAAAGACGCCATTTCGATAAGTTCAAGTTGATCACCTTTAGTGATGGAATTTACTTTTACATCATAGATGGATTCGATTTGTTCTTTAATATTTGGGATATTAATTAAAATTTCATGAGGTAAATCATGAGTGGAATAATAATGGAGAATCGCGTTAGTAATCTGTTCAATGTTATCCCCAAATTCTTCTAGGATAAAAGTTTCTTTTCCTAGTAATATTCCTCTTCGATAAGTAAGAAGCGCTAAAGAAAGATAGCCATTTCGGGAAGTATAAGCAAAAACATCGCGAGACACTCTATTTTTATCTTCAACACCTTGGAAGGAAGTGATATGTTCGATTGCTTTTAATGTTTTAGCGATTTCCCCTGCTTTTTCAAATTCGAGGTTATTAGAATATTCTTCCATTTCAAGTTTGAGTTTGGATTTGATTTCTTGAGTGTCTCCATTTAAGAAATCGCGGATTTTATTATATAACTCCTCATATTTTTGAGGATCTATCTTATTAATACAAGGACCTAAACACATTCCCATATGGTAATAAAGACATGGGGTTTTAGGGATAGTGCGACATTTACGAGTAGGAAATAATTTATTCAATAAATTGATAACTTCATAAGCGTAAGACGAAGTTGAAAAAGGACCGAAATAATAATA
Organism: uncultured Caryophanales bacterium; assembly: GCA_946630435.1. GTDB lineage: Bacteria > Bacillota_I > Bacilli_A > RFN20 > CAG-826 > Fiminaster. The sequence continues at coordinate 8,008 of CAMOYS010000043.1, forward strand.
TTCACTTCTTTTATCGTTATTACTTCTAGCAATTTTTAAATATGGATCGCCTTTCTTTTTCAAAGCGATATATGGATAATGCTTTCCATCTTTAAGAAGAATGTTGTAGCGAGGATAATAAGTGTGAATTAAATTTTCTTCAAGAAGAAACGCTTCTTTATCTGTTTTAGTTAGAATCGTTTCGAAATGGTCGACATTTTCCACCATTTTAGCGACTTTACCTACTTGAGGACGAAGAAAATATTGGCTCACACGATTATATAAATTGATAGCTTTTCCAACATAGATGACTTTGTCATCCTTGTTTTTCATTAGATAAACACCTGGAGAATGAGGAAGAAGAGGAATGGCTTTTTCTACTTTTTCAGTCATTTTAAAGTAACAACGGTCGCTCCGTCGCCTCCATCATAATAGCCAGCGGAATGGAATTCTTCGACAAATGAACATTTTGCTAAATAATCTCTAACTAGATTACGAAGTGCACCTGAGCCTTTTCCATGGACAATACGAACTGTCTTAAAATGTTTAAGTCTAGCATCATCAAGATATTTCGCTAAATGGTCTTTAGCTTCATCGATATGTTCTCCGATAATATTGAGTTCAAGTTTAACATCGCTTTTAATTTTAACCATTTTATCCACTGCACTTGGCTGGATAACTTTACGAGGTTTTTCGTTAGTCTTTTTTACTTTATTTCGATCAATTTTTAAGGTCATTCCTTCGCTGGTAATGATGTTTAAATTATCCCCTTTAATTGAGACAATTTTTCCCATTAAGCCGAGATCCTCGACTTTAACGTAGTCTCCAAGGTTAAGATTTTCATTAGAAAGTTCGAATTCTTCTTCCTTAATAATCTCATCTAATTCTTCTCTAGCCGCGAGTAATTCTTTTTGAGTTACTTTTGGATTAGAAAGCACTCTTAAAGCATCTTTTATTTGTTCTTTAGCTTCTTCGATTAATTTTTCTCTAGTCTCTTCAACATCTTTAAGAAGATTCTCTTTTTTATCGTTTAAAATTTCTTCTTTGTTTTTGAGTTCAGTTTCTTTAATTGCGTTTAATCTTTCTTTTTCTTTTAAAGAAGCTTTAATCTCTTCGTTTTCTAAGATTAATTTATTAAGTTTTTCAATCGTGTCATTAATATCAGTTTTCTTATTTCTTGCTAAACGCTTTTTAGCAGATTTAATAATATCTTCATC
>CAMOYS010000044.1 GCA_946630435.1 uncultured Caryophanales bacterium
GTAATTCTTTCTTGAAGTTGACCCATTTCAGTAGCAAGTGTTGGTTGATAACCAACAGCAGATGGCATACGACCAAGTAAGGCTGAAACTTCACTACCTGCCTGAGTGAAACGGAAAATATTATCGATAAAAAGTAAAACATTTTGATGTTCTTTATCACGGAAATATTCCGCCATAGTTAATGCGGATAAACCAACTCTCATTCTAGCACCTGGAGGTTCGTTCATTTGACCGAAGACTAATGCAGTTTTAGCAAGAACTCCACTGCTTTTCATTTCATAATATAAATCATTTCCTTCACGGGAACGTTCGCCAACACCACCGAAAACGGAAATACCATGTTGTTCAGTAGCAACGTTATGAATTAATTCTTGAATTAAAACGGTTTTACCAACACCAGCACCACCGAATAAACCGACCTTACCGCCTTTCATATATGGACAAAGTAAGTCGATAACTTTAATACCAGTTTCAAGAATTTCAGTAGAGACATTTTGTTCTTTAAAAGTAGGAGCTTTACGATGAATAGGCATTCTAGGAGCATCTTTAACTTCCTCAAGACCATCAATTGGATCACCTAAAACATTAAACATTCTACCTAATGTCTTTTCTCCAACTGGAACAGTAATTGTGTTACCAGTATCAATAACTTCTAAACCTCTAGAAATACCTTCGGTAGCACCCATTGCAACAGTACGAACAATATCATCACCAATATGTTGTTCAACTTCGAGGGTTAAAACTTTTCCATCAGGTAACTTTACAAGTAAAGCAGTTAATAATTCAGGTAATTTGTCTTCGTTAAAGCGGACGTCGATGATAGGTCCAACAGCTTGAACGACAACACCAATATTTTGTTTTGCCATAGTAAATGCCTCCTATTTATCTAAGCTAGAAGAAACAACCTCGGTAATTTCTTGAGTGATGGCTGCTTGTCTAGCTTTATTGTATTCAAGAGTAAGTTTATCAATGAGTTCGTTAGCGTTATCAGTCGCGTTTTCCATCGCGGTTCTACGACTAGCTTGTTCACTAACTTGAGACTCAACGATTTTTTGATATAAAAGGGATGAAGTATAGATTGGAATTAATTCATCAAATAATGTATCAACATCAGGATCAAATATTGGTGGATATTCTAATCTATCTTCACGCTTAACTTCATTATCGGATTCAAGTGGATAGATTTTAATCATATCAGGAACAAACTTAATGGAGTTAATGTAACGGGTATAAATAAGATAAATATTTCGATATTTTCCTTCTAAGAAAAGTGACTCAATGTAACGAGATAATTTAATCACTTTAAGGTAATCAATTTTTTCATTTAAATCGTAAAATGATTCATCAATTACATACCCTTGTTTTTTATAATATTGATCGCCTTTTAACCCAATTGGAAGGACTTCTGCAGTTTTTTTATCAATATTTTTCTCAACGAATTTATAAATATCGTTGTTATAAGAAGCACATAATCCAAGGTTGGAATTAATGACGATATATAGGTCTTTAGTCGCGTTATTAGGAAGTTCAAATGATGATAATTTGTCGCTAGATTTGTAATACGAAAGCTTATGAATTAGGTTAACTATTTCATTAACATAATTGGAATTTTCAAACATCGTATCTTTATAGCGTTTTAGTTTTACAGTGGCGACTAGTTCCATCGCGTTTGTAATTTTCTTCGTGCTATTGATCGATGAAATTCTACGCTTTGTCTTTGTTAAATTAGCAGACATTAATTATTAGAACTCCTTAATGATTTTAAAGTAATCTTCAATATAGGAAGATAATTGTTTTTCAGTTTCTTCAGAAAGTTTCTTTTCAAGAAGAATAGTTTCAATTAATTCTGGGTGAGTTGATTTGATATTTTCATATAAGCGATTAAGATTTGGCTTAATATCCTTAATTGCAATATTTTCTAAGTAGCGGTTTTTAGCAGTGTAAAGTTCAATAATTTCTCTATCAAGAGAATAAGTATCATATTGATCTTGTTTTAAGACTTCCATTAAAACAGCACCATGAGCTAAGACACGTTTGGTATCTTCATCAAGATCACTACCAAATTGAGAGAACGCTAAAAGTTCACGATAACTGGCAAGTTCAATCTTTAAAGAAGAAGCAACTTGTTTCATCGCTTTAGTTTGAGCGGCACCACCAACACGGCTTACGGATAAACCTGAATCAACCGCAGGTCTTTGACCTGCATTGAATAAATCTGTGATTAAGAAGATTTGGCCATCTGTAATCGAAATAACGTTTGTTGGAATATAGGCACTAATATCACCAGCTTGAGTTTCGATAATTGGTAATGCGGTAATGGAACCACCACCATATTTAGGATCTAACTTACAAGCTCTTTCAAGTAAACGGGAGTGGAGATAGAAGACATCACCTGGATAAGCTTCACGTCCACTTGGTCTTTTAAGTAAGAGTGATAAAGTACGATATGCAACAGCGTGCTTAGATAAATCATCAAAGATGATAAGAACATCTTTTCCTTGCTCTAACCATTCTTCCGCAATTGCCATACCTGAATATGGAGCGATATAAAGAAGTGGAGCAAGTTCACTAGCGGTTGCGCTAACGACAACGGAATAATCCATCGCACCGGATTTTTTTAATTTATCAACAATAGATGCTACAGTTGAATTCTTTTGACCAATCGCAACATAAACACAGATAACATTTTTACCTTTTTGGTTAATGATAGTGTCAATTGCAATCGCGGTTTTACCGGTTTGACGATCACCGATAATTAATTCTCTTTGACCTCTACCAATTGGAATCATCGCATCAATGGCTTTAATTCCGGTTTGAAGCGGAGTATCGACTGATTTACGATACATGACTCCAGGAGCAATTCTTTCTACAGGACGACGTTTATTAGTTTTAATATCGCCTAAACCATCTAAAGGTTGTCCTAAAGCATTAACTACTCTACCAAGCATTTCGTCTCCAACAGGTACTTCAACGACTTGGTGGGTTCTTTTAACCATATCGCCTTCTTTGATTTCGGTATCGTTTCCTAAAAGAACACAGCCAACATTTTCTTCTTCAAGATTCATGACCATGCCATAAATGTCATTAGGAAATAAGACTAGTTCACCTAGCATTGCTTTATCAAGACCATAAACTAAGGCAACACCATCACCGATGGTTACTACTGTACCGACATCATCAGATTCGACTTTATGTTCAAACCCTTCAATTTGCTTTTTAATAAGCGCAGAAATTTCCGAGGAATTAATCTTCATTATTCTTTGCTCCTTTCAGTTAAATTTGTTTTTAAGGAATTAAGTTTTCCAAGAATAGATCCATCAAATACACGGTCACGAACAACAACTTTAATACCTCCGATAAGGCGAGTATCAATAAGAGGTTTAAGTTCAACTTGTTGACCAATATTTTTAGAAATCGATTTAGATATGCGTTTCACTTCTTCGTTAGTTAAGGTAATCGTGCTATAAACAAAGCCTTCGAGAATTCCTAGTTCTTCGTTAGCGATTTTTATATATTCATAGACGATTTCTTTAAAGGAATGAAAACGATGCTTTTTAATTAAGAGTTTTAAAAAAGAGGCGAGATATGTGAGCTTAAATGGCTCACTAATCTTATCCGCAACTTCGTATTTTGCATCATTTGGAATTAAGTAAGATTCTAAATATTTCTTTGTCTCTAGATTAGCGTTAAAAAACGATAAGACCTCAAGTAAAGCGTCTTTATATTCTTTAATTCTGCCTTCATCTTTAGCAAGACTTAGTAAGGCAGAAGCATATCTAGAATAAAGTGAATCCACTTAACTATTTATCTCCTTTTTCTAAATCATTAACAAAATCATCAAGTAAACGTTTGTTATCTTTGTCATTAACTTCACGGCCAAGTAATTCACTTGAGGCAGTTAAAGCGACATCAACGATTTCTTTACGGATTTGTTCTTTACTTGCTTCAATTTCTTGAGCAATCTCTTCACGAGCTTTTTGTTTTTCTTCTTTAGCCTCTAATTTGGCTTCTTCAATAATTTGTTCTTTTTCCTTATTCGCATCGACTTTGGCTTTTTCAACGATTTCAAAAGCTTCTTTCTTAGACTTAGCTAAATTTTCATTAGCTTCTTCAACGAGTCCACGAGATTTTTCTTCTCTTTCTTCCGCGGTTTTAATATTACCTTCAACATAGTCCTTACGGGCCTGAATCGCTTTCTTAATTGGTTTATAACCAAAATAGAACACCACTAGTAGAAGAACGATAAACGCGAGGAAGACTGCTAAAAAATCCCAGACATTAAAAGAAATACGACTAGTAAAGTCTTCAGTCTTAAATGGAGAGATAGGATTACCATCAGCATCTTTACAGCCACTTAAAAGAAGTGTCGTTAAAGTCATACCAATGAGTAGTAATTGTTTACGTTTCATCTTTTAACCTCCTTTACGAAATAAGTTTTGAAAAAGAAAATTAATGAATTGATCCAGGAAGAACAAAGATCAATAAAATAGCGACAAGTAAGGCATAAATACCACAAGTTTCAACTAAGGCCGCACCAATAATCATGGATGAACGAAGCTTTCCACTTGCTTCAGGGTTTCTTGCCATACCTTCAATTGCTTTAGTGATTAACATAGCTTCACCGATAGATGAACATCCAGATGAAAAGATAGCAATAGCAGCACCAAAGGCAATAGCAGCAATATCTGTCATTGTGTAATCTCCTTTCTAGAACCGACTTCAAGTTCTTCTTTTACGTCAGATTCTGGTTTTTCTTGAGCAACAAATAATGTTGTTAAATATACAAACACAAGTGTTTGAATAAACGTTGAGAACACGTCAAAATAGGCGTGTAAAACTGGGGTCACAATTGGAATTAAAGTGAGGTTTGAAGCAAGTTCAATTCCATTTGGGCCATAATAAAGTGGGATGCTAAATATAGCAGCGCCTGCAAATTCTAAACCAAAGTTAATTAAAGTTAATAAGACAAAGCCCACTAAAGCATTACCAAATAAACGGAGTGATAATGAAAGAAGCGGAGCCCACATAGAAATTAAGTTAATTGGAAGGAAAAATGGGAAAGGGTCAACATAACGTTTGAAATATTTCCAGTGAGTAAAACGAATTGATGTGTAGTGAATTAAAATAAATGTTACTAAACCTAAAGAAAGTGGAACTGGGAGATAAGCCATTGGAGTAGGAAGTCCAGTTATACCTACTAAGAAATTAAGCGATAAGAAAGCAATAATTCCTAAAAGGATACCTCCAAAATTTTCAAAACCTTCACCCATATTTTCTTTAGTGAAGTTATCAATTTTTTCAACAGCCCATTCTCCTAATAAAACAACTCCTTTAGGAGCTTTCTTAGGATCAGACTTTTTAGCTAAAATACCAACGATAATAGCGAAAATAGACACAATTAAACAAATGGCAACCGCGATGATTGTCTCTAAATTTGGAGCGATTTTGAAATTTTCTGGACCAAATGTCATTTGTTTTCCTCACTTGCTGGAGCTTCTTCCGCTTTTTCCACTAAGTTCATTGGGTTTTTATGAGTGACACCCATAATAATGATTACGATAAGTTGAAGAGGGGATATAGCAATTAAACAACCCCAAATGGAATAATCAAACGCTTCAACTTTGGCAAACGGACCAATTCCAAATTGAAGCCAAGCACATATAACAAAAGCGGCAATGAATAAAACCATGCGGCCAAAATAGAAAATTAAAAATAATGATGATTTAAAAGTTTTGGTAATAACTTCTGATCCTTTGAAAAGAAGGAAGATACTAACTAATTCAACAAAACTTCCAATTAAAGCACCATATAGCCAGCCATAATAACCAGTTAAAATTCCTACTACTAAAAACGCTATGCAAATAATAGTGTTTATAATAGCACCAAGAATCATCATGCCTTGAAGTTCGGTAAAACGTGTTAAAAACTTCTTCATAGGTCAATATTATAAACTAGTATTTTTTATTTTTAAATAAAATTAGGTTTTATATTCGAATTAGCGATTTTTTAAAAGAAAAGAGGCTGATTTTTTCAACCTCTTAGGATCATAACTCAGCCATCAATAGATGCGAATTTCATATAGGAACTCGCCTATTTGGGAAAATTATTGAACTTTAATTTTCTTTAAGTTAGCAGATTTAATAATGCCGTTTTCGTAGATAACGTTAATCTCACCTTGGATTAAAGGTAAACAATATTTACGGAAAGATTCATCCATTTGAGTGTTATCTTTAATCATTGACTCTGGAACAATTCTTTCGACGTTAGCGATTTTTGAAATATCAACTGGAACGAGTTCTGATTTATATGGATCATCGCTAACACGTTTGATAGCGACCATTAAAGCGGTCTTTCCATCCATAGCAAGTTCCACTGCCATTTTGCCAACAGCAATAGCTTCATCTTGGTCAACTTTAGAAACTAAAGCACCATACGCTCTTTGTGGTAAGGATAATTCAATAGCTCTAGTTGGAAGATCGAATCTAGCTTCAATCATACGAGCTAAGTCTAAAGCAGCACCGCCAAGTTGAATGTGGCCAAATGAGTCAACACGAGCAGTAGAAATATCTCTTTCAAAGATGATACCTTCAGAAATAACTGCAATAGCATTACCTTTTTCATGGAATTTAACACTTACTTCATCTAAGAACTTTTCAACATCAAAGGTATGTTCTGGTAAATAGATGAAGTCTGGACGGTTTGGACCATCGATTAAGTCGACAGCAGCAGTTAACCAACCAGCGTTACGGCCCATAACTTCGATAATGAAGACTTTACCTTTACGATAAACACGAGCATCAATACAGATTTCTTTAACTGTATTTGCAACATATTTAGCGGCAGATGGGAAACCTAAAGAGTGATCAGTTTCCGCTAAGTCGTTATCAACGGTTTTTGGAATACCAATAACTTTAACATCAAGACCCATTCTTTGGCATAAAACGGATAATTTATAGCAAGTATCCATTGAGTCATTACCACCGTTAACAAAGACATAGCCGATATCATGTTTACGAATATTAGCGATAATCTTGTTATAAACAGGGTTATGATAGTCTTTTGGAAGTTTATAACGAGTGGAACCTAAAGCAGCTCCTGGAGTTTGTTTTAATAATTCAATTTCTTCGAAATCTTCTTGATCTAAATCGATTAAGTTGTCATCAACTAAACCTTCAATACCGTGAAGAGAACCATATATATGACTAATCTTGTCATTATGTTTTTGGGCTTCTCTAATTGCGCCATATAAAGAAGTATTGATTACGGAAGTTGGGCCACCACTTTGAATGTAGACCATAGCTTTTTTGGACATAATAATTTCTCCTATTCTCAAAATACAAATGTTTGTACTTTAATAAAATTAGCGTGTTTATTCTATTTAAAATATATATGAATGTAAAGAATTATTAAAACTTTTGTAAGCGGTTGCATAAACCAAATATTTTTTTATATAATGAAATGTTAACCTGAAAGGAGGTTATATATGTCATTTACATTACAATACTTAGGAAAGACAGAGACATTCGATAAAAAAGTTCGTCTTCTCGATTTACTTGGAGAAAAGGCAAACGATAAAGAATATGTATGTGCTAGAGTTAATAATCGTTCCAGAGAATTAACTTATGAAGTTTATTATGATGCTAAAATCGAATTCTTAACTTGTTCTGACACCGAAGCAGTTAAAATCTATGAAGCTTCATTACGTTTTGTTGCCTCTATGGCTTTCCACCGCTTATATCCAGATTTAAAAGTTAGATTCTGCTATAACATTTCCCGTTCTATCTTCATCCAACTTCTCGATGGTAAAAAAGCTGACTTACATATGGTTAGAGCTATTCAAGAAGAAATGAAGAAAATCATTGCTGCTGATTTAGCGATGACTAGATATACCGTCTCTAAAGAAGAAGCTAGACAGTTCTATATCGATAATAATTACGATGACAAACTTGAAATCCTTGATTATCGTCCAGAAAAGACTGTCCATTTATATGACTGTGATGGTTATAAAAACTATATGTATTATCGTATGGTTCCATCAACTGGTTATCTTAAAGATTTTGCCATGAGATTATATCCACCTGGCATTATTCTTCAATATCCAAGAGCTGAATTTGGTGGCAAGATTCCTCCATTTGAAGACGCTCCTACATATGGTAAAACCCTCAAGGAGTCCCATGAATGGTCAAAAATTGCTGGTGCTGATACCGTTGCAGGTATTAACGCTCACATTAAGCGTGATGGTATTATTGACTTCATTCAACTCTGTGAAGCAAGACACAATAGAATGCTTACTGAACTTGGTGATTTAATTGAAAGAGATATCACTGATATTCGCCTTATTTGTATCGCTGGTCCATCCTCTTCTGGTAAGACCACATTTGCGAATAGATTAAGAATTGAATTATTATCTCGCGGTATTAAGCCAATTAGAATTTCTATTGATGACTATTATTTACCAAAGAGTGAAGTACCACTTGATGCTGATGGAAAACCAGATCTTGAATCAATCGAGGCTTTAGATATCGAATTATTCAACAAGAATATGCTTGATTTAATCAACGGCGAAGAAGTTCAACTTCCTAAATTTGATTTTAAATCCGGAAAACGTGTTCCAGGTAGAGTCTTAAAAGTTGGTGATGATGAGCCAATTATTATAGAAGGTATCCACGCTTTAAATGAAAGACTTACCAACTTAATTCCAAAGCATCAAAAATTCAAAATCTTTATCGCTCCTCAAGTTCAAATTAACCTTGATAACGCTACACCACTTTCCTTAACCGACTTAAGACTTATTCGTCGTATCGTTCGTGACTACAAATTCAGAAATGCTGCGGCAGATGAAACTCTCGGTATGTGGGCTAGCGTAAGAAGAGGTGAATTCACTTGGATTTACGATACTCAAGAAGGCGCAAACTATGTTTATAACTCAATGCTTTCTTATGAGCTTCCAGTTATGAAGAAATACGCAATGCCTCTTCTTGAAGCAATCGATATCGATAATGAATTCTATCCAACTGCGGAAAGATTAATCAGAATGCTTAAGTACTTCGTCGATATGCCTGATGAATGGGTTCCATGTAACTCACTTATGAGAGAATTTATCGGCGGAAGCTGCTACGCTGATGTTTGATAAATAGCGACACAATTAAAAAGGACAC
>CAMOYS010000045.1 GCA_946630435.1 uncultured Caryophanales bacterium
GAAATAGAAATATATCTATTTAAAACTTATAAAAATCTTTGTTGTATTTATACAAGCAAAGTAATAGAATTATTAACGCTATGTTTGAAAAAGGAGGAAATAGGTTTCTATGAGAAAAAGCAAAATTAGCCTTGCTCTTGTCGGATCTTTACTCTCAGTTACCGCGTTAGCGGGCTGTAATGAAGTCACTGCGTCCGATAAAGGCTACATCCTAACCTATACAAACTCGTCAGGCGAAAAGCTCAACTATTCAGCTGATGAACTCTTCGGTACTTACTATAACGATAGCTCTTCTCTTTCTACAGTTTTCGATAAGATTTACAAATTAATCGTTCGTAACTCCTTCAAGACTGGTGGAGAATATGCTGACAAGTACAATGATGTTCGTCAAAAAGCTCAAAATGATGTTGATGGTGATAAGAAAACAGCTAGACAAAACGCCGATACAAACGGGACGAGTTATGATGAAGAATTCAACACAATCTTAAGCAGCCATGATTGTGAAGATGAAGAAGAATTACTCGAATACTATACTTACCAACGTGAGTCTACAGAATTCGAAGATGGCTTCTATGAAAAGAATACTGCTCACTTAAGAGATAGTCTTCCAACTGAAGGAGATAAATATGATGGTTACCTTCATAAAAAGCTCCCATATCACGTTAGACATATCTTAGTTAAGACAGAAGGTGAGAGTAGTTCCACCAATTACTGGAACTCCAGCATTACCGAAAAAGATGCTCGTAAGTTAAATAACGTTGTTACTTTACTTGCTAACAAAGTCTCATTTGGTCAAATCGCTTCTGAATATTCTGAAGATACCGGTTCAAAGGCCAATTATGGTGACTTAGGCATCATGGATTTAGATACAAGTTTTGTTAATCCATTCAAGCTCGGTATCTATGCTTATGAAAACCTCTATAATGGTGACGCCACAATTCACACTGGTGCTGCTTCTAGTAATTTAGCGATGAATACAACCATCAAAAATAATTACTATAATGCAGTTGATTACCATGCTGAATCAGTTACTGGCGATGATACTGGTTTAATCACTACTATCCCATATGGTGTTTTTGGAAAATTACAAGAATACGCTAACGTTACCCGTGATGAAAATAACTCCACAGTTAACGATGACAATTCTATCTTCTATCCAAGAAACATCATGTTTAACAAATATTTAAACAGATTCTCATTAGCGTTCATCACACCTAATGATCCTGTTGCACCAACTGTTGCTGCTGATGGTAAGAGTGCAACTGAAAGTACTACAGGTGGAGCAGATAATGCTGATTACGTTGCTCTTCCAGGCTTCAAAGATGTTACTTTCTCTAAAGCTGACGGAACAACTTATACTCAAAAAGTTTTAGTTTCTTCTACTGATAAACCAATTTTAGTAGCAAGAGCAGGAACTTCTGATTATCAAGGTGTTCACTTCATCACTATTGAAAGAGATGCTCTTGTTGCCACTGAAAACGGTGTTTCTTTAAGTGAATATTACACCACTAAATATCCAGGTCAAAATGACTATCCAAAAGATGCTAGCGGTAATGATAAGAACACTTATGTTAACTTCCTTGATCAAGACACAAAGGATTACAAATCTCGCGCTGAAAGCGTTGAATCAAAGATTAAATCATTTGATAAGAACTTAAATAAATATATCTTTAAGACTTATCTTGAAAACCAAACTTTAGTCATTAAAGACGACAAGTTAAACACAAACTTAAAATCATGGATGGATAAGACCATTGAAAAAGCTGATCGTGATGCTGCTCTCGATTGGGAAGAAACATGGGAAAATTACATCCACACTCTCGAACAACAAAAGGTCGAAAGAAGAAAATTAGTTTCTGAAGCATGTGCTATTGGTTACTTAAATGCAGCCAAAGGCAATGAATGGACCGAGATTGGAGGACTCTGCAATGACAACAAAGCAAATTAAGGGTTGTTTACTCGCTTTATCCGCGGTATTCCTTCTCTCTGGTTGTGATGCTATCGAAGCTAAACCAACTAACTATGATGATGCTATCGTTCAACAAGGTGGAAAAGATGCTGACTTATACCAAAACACCATGGGTGAAATTTGGGATGCTATCACCTCTAGTAAAAACGATCGTATCTTAGAAGAATTCTTAAAGATTATCACTAAAGACCAATTCGGTACTTATAGTGAAATCAAAGAAGCGGTCGCTAGTGAAAGTGCTGCTAAAGCCTTCATCCAAAAACACAAAATCTATATCCGTGATAACGATGCTGATTTAGCTACTAAGTTCACTGGTATGAACGCTGACAAAGTCCAATTTGAACGTTTAAAAGAATTCAAGAAAGATTTAGATAAACGTATCAACGAAGCTTTCTATAATGAAATTAAGTCTGGTTCTTATACCAAAGACAATATCTTCTATGAAGAAAGACTCGCTTGGGCTCATTACACCGAACTTTATGATATCGATGTAAAGAATCATAGTGACTGGACTAAATCCTATTTAACTCCAGAACTTAAGAAAGAAGATGTCTCTTCCTTTATCCATTTAGATGATGGTAGATATGATGATTACATTAACCGTAAGATTCTCCCAACCATCTTAAAAGATAAACTTGTTGAAGAATACATCTACGAAAATAACTACACCACTCTTGGTCGTGCCTACGCTCGTAACGTTAATGTTATTAAACTTACAAGAGAAGAAAAATATGAATCCGTCCCAAGAAATATGATGGAAAAATATGTCGAAACTAGAGTGGATGTCGCTAACCCAACCATTAACTTCGAAGATTTAGCTAATGCTTGGAGAGGTTTCAGTGGTTTAACTGCGGATGGCTTAATCGCTGATCCAGAAAACCCAACTCAAGCCGCTCAAACAAGTGATACTGAATGTAACATCCTTTCCGATGCTGAAGAAGTTATCGCTAAAGCTGGTGGCTTAGAAACTGGTGTAGCTACCATTAAGTCCACTGGTGGAACAGAACAAAAGATCGTCTATTACAAAAACACCAAACTCGGTATCTTACTTGAAAAATATAATAAGATTACCGCTCCGGCAGAATCTAATAGATGGGTTGATGAAGAAACTGCTAACGCTATTTCTGAATTCACCAATTCCAATGCCTATCCAAAAGAAGTTGGCTTAAGAAACAAATTAGCGGAACTTGCTGTCACTGACTATACCACTGACGGTTGGTACGTTAAAAATGGTAGCTTAGACTTACCAGAAACCTTAAAGAGCAGATTATTTAACATCACTGTTTCTAATAACGTTGATAAACTCGACCCAGAATCCGCGACTGTTAAATATGATAAGAAGAACTATGTCCGTAACATCCAAGGTCATTACTTCTTAACTCCTGCTACTTCTGATAAAGAAGCTAAATACAACTACGTTATCAATGATTCTGATAACTACTATTTAGTGGAAGTCTTAGAAGCTCCTGCTACTTCCAAGCTCAAAATGGACATTAATAGTGAAACCTCCTATATCAACTTAAAGAATGATAAAGGTGCCTTATTCACTGAAACTGTCGCGATGGAAATCGCTAAAGTTCTTGGAACTAAAGAATCTTATGTCAATAACGCTTATCAATCCTATATCGAGAAATATTCTCTCGAATACCATGATCAAGCCTTATATGACTTCTTCAAAGAAAAATTCCCAGATTTATTTGAGAATAAATAAGTAAACTGATTAGGAACGAGCAATCGTTCCTTTTCTTTATATATTTATTTAATAAAGATATATAATTATAAAGAATATAAAGGAGAGAAATTATGATTAAACATGATGATTGTATTTTCTGTAAGATAGTGGACGGAGTAATCCCTTCTTCCATCGTCTATGAAGATGATGATGTTCTCGCTTTCTTAGATATATCTCAAGTTACTAGAGGTCATACCTTAGTTATCCCAAAGAAACACTACGACAACTTCCTAACTGTCCCAAAAGACATTATGCATAAAGTTATGGATGTCGCTCAACGCATCGGACAAGCCGATATGGCCGTCTTAGGAGCGAAGGGAATAAATATATTAACCAATGTTAATAAAGAGGCTGGACAGTCCGTTTATCACTTCCACGTCCACGTTATTCCTCGTTACGTTAGAGATGAAGGTTTCCAAATCACAATGAAAACTGATGAAGAACCTAAAAACCTCCCTGCTTTAGCAGACTCAATTCGAAAAGGGATGTAATTAAATAACAAAACAAACGAAAAGTGCCCTAAATCTAGAAAATAGGAATGGGCACTTTTCAGTTTACTTAGCTAAATATGATAACTATCTCGCTTTTGGTTTATATAAAGCAATATTATCCATTGGCCAGATCTTTTGGGTGAAATCTCCTTCTTTAGTAGGATCTAAAGCTTTATCCATAATCTGCATCTTAGAATCTAGTAAATCAATCATCGATAATAAGACCGCTTCTCTAGTGGAAGGAATAACTGGGCAACCAAATTCTCTTGTTCCGTGGTGAGAAAGAATCATGTGTTCTAAGAGTAATGGTACTTCGCTTTCAATATGTAAATCATCGACGATCTTTTTAAATTCCGCATACATTAAGGAGATGTGACCGATAAGTTTACCTTCTAAAGTCATAGTAGGAATAACTGGATTAGAATATTCAATGGTTTTACCAATATCGTGGATTAAGGCGCCACCCACTAAAATATCTCTATCCACTTGTGGGTATAGTTTACATACTTCTTCAGCAAGATCCGCCATTGCGAGGGAGTGATACATAAGACCACCATCGAAATCATGATGCACTCTAATACCACCTGGATAAGCAATATAATCCTTGTAGTAGTGTTTAATTAAGGTATTAACAATTAAGCTAACATCTTTATCTTTAAATGAGGCTAGATACTTATCTAATTTCTTAATTAATTCTTCTTTTGGAACTAAGCATTCTTTTTGGAAATTAAGAATATTAATTTCATTTGGGTTAACTTGATTAACACTTAAGACTTTAAGTTGAGGTTTATCACGGTATTTTAAAACCACTCCATCGACGTTAATAATGTTACCAACGACAATTGTTTCTAAATCACCTTCGACAATTTCCCATTTCTTAGCTTCAATAATTCCAGTTTTATCTTGGAAAGTAATATTAAGATATGGTTTAGCTCTATCGCTTTCACATTTAGCGACACTAGCGACTAATAGTTGGCCATTAATTTGGTCTCCATCTTGCATGTCATTAATCCATTTCATCATAATTTATTTCTCCTTTATTCATTTATATTTTTAATATCGTTATAACGATAACCTTTACGAATTAGATATTTTGTAACTGCATCTTTAAGTTCATAACCTTCAAGCTTTTTAGAATATTTTTCATAAGCTTTTTTATATTCTAGTTTTAAGCTTTTAGTTTCGTTAGTTTTATCCCCTTGAGGTAATTTAACGATAACTATATCAATTAGCTCATAAGGATAACCATAACGGTATAACGCTTCATATACTTTCTGTTTCTTCTTTAAATATGGGTATTTCTCGTATTTTGTGTTTAATCTAATAAGTAATTCACTAGCCTTATTAATTTCTTTCTTTTCATCAAAACTTAATTTAGCTATATCTTCTTTAGATATACCTTTATTTCTTAGTTCTTCTTTAATACGAAGTTCACCATATAATTTCTCATTTAGATAGGTGAGATAAGTTTCTAAATAATCTTTATCATTAAGTAAATTAGAAGAGGTGAGCTTTTTAATTATTTCTTCTCTAGCTTTAATAGATGTTCCTCTTTTAATTAACTTATCTTCAATCTGTTTAACCGTATACATCCTAGAGGAGATAAGTTTAAGCGCATAAACATAATCACCTTGAATCTTATCTTTCTTAAGAATGTCTTTATATTCTTTATCGCTAACTTCTTTATTAGGATAAAGCTTAAATTCAGTATAGGTCTCAGGGTTAATATTAATTAGCTCATCATCAAAACGAAGCTGAACTTTCTTTTTACCAATATTAACCGAGACTAATTTATGCATTATTTTACCAATTTATCTTTAAGACATGTTTATATGTCTTCATGATGGAGTTATAGAATGTTTCAATCGAATATTGTTCAATTCCTTTAATCGCATCATCAAGCATCTTTGTGTCATAGTTTTTAAAGCTTTGATACGCAAGATATAGTTTATTAGAGAACTCTTCTTCGTTTTCAAAGAAATACCCAGTTACCCCATCTTTAATAACATCTAGTAAGTTATGGTCATAACGAGCCATAACATAGAGGCGAGACGCCATCGCTTCCATATAGGTTAAGCCTTGGGTTTCACTTAAAGAGGCACTAACAAAAGCATCCCCTAAGGTGTAATAATTTTGGACTTCTTTTGGATCACATGGTCCAGCGAATATAACTTTATCAGCGATATTTAAGTCTTTTGCAAGTTGTTTTAGTTCATCTTCCGCTGGTCCTTTACCCACAATTACCATCTTTGTTTTAATCTCTGGATGATTTTCAATAAATTTCGCGTAACACTTCATCGAAAAATCAATAGACTTCTCCGCGGCAATTCTTCCTAAAGAAAGCACGGTAAAGGTATCATCATCAATATTAAATTTATGTCTAAGTTCAGGCTTAATATTAGGAGAAATATTACCTGGGTTAAATCTAGAGAAATCAATTCCAGTAGGTACAACATTACAGTATTTGTCATAACCGATATTTCTCATATAGTCTTTAGTTTTAGATGATGGGGTAATAAATCCATCCGCTAGTTGAGCGTACATCTTAAAGTATCTACGAATAAAGAACTTCGCTAAACGGTCAAAATGACCATGTGTAAGATAATAAGTATAGTCTTCAATCATCGTATGGTAAGTATATACCATAGGTATTTTAAGAAGCTGAACCGCCATTAAACCGATAATACCAACGCTATATTCAGTTTGAATATGAATTAAATCTGGTTCAAATTTTCTTAAAACATTTATAGCATTACGGTTAAAGATATTAGCCATACGGTAACCATATACTTTTTTAAGTTCTGCTCCTGGGAGGCGGTAGACATCATTATCCATCATGAAATCATCTCCAAATGGATTAGATGTAACGACTAAAACTTGATGACCATGCGCGACTAAAATATCGTGAAGCGATTTACATGACATCGCCACCCCATTAATCTCAGGAACATATGTATCAGTAAATAAGGCTATTCTCATATACATTAATCTCCTGTCGAAATATCGTCCCAGTCATCTTGAGGTTCTTTATTTTTCTTTTTACCTCTAGAAGATACATTACGAGCTTTAGTTGGTTTTTTAGCGGTAGGCCTACCTGTTTTCATACCAGTAGACTTATTAACAGTGTTCCTTGGTCTACGTTCACGTTTAACTGTGCCTTCTTCAGCGTCAATAACCCCTTCAGTTTTCTTTTTAGATTGAGGTTTCCAGTTACGTAATCTTTCTTGCATTTCTTTACGGGATAAAGAAGCAGTTTCAAACATCGTATCCGCGGTTTTCTTACGGATTTCATAAGTTTCAAGCTGAATAGTAACGAAGGTCTTTCTATTAGCTTCGTGAGCGGTTTCTTTAGGTGAGACGTGATAAGAGGCACTAACGATACCAGCGATAAGAAGCATAATGTGGAAGGTTAAGAATCTCCATATGATCTGCGCCGCAGAAGTTACTTGTTGAGATACAAAGTAGTTAGAGAAGATCATGGAGAAGAAATATTCTGATACACCCGCGGCACCTGGAATAGGTACTAAACCCGCGACCATTTGGTGATAACTTGAAAGGAATACTGCATCCCAGAATGAAGCAAAAGAGACACTACCTGTAGATAAAACCGGTAAATTATCTCGAATAACTAAAGTCCCATCTACTTCAAGTAAATAACCATAACCATCTAAAGCTACCCCTGCAAAGAATGGAATAGAGAAACGAAGAATTAAGACTAAAGTAAAGCAAGTAAAGATAAGAATAGTTACCGGAATATTAGATCCTAAACGTTTAAGTTCAATCTTAAAGTTTTCAACCTGAATACGAAGTGATTCTCTTGTTTCTTCTGGTTTCTTTAAGATACGTAACTTCGCAAGTAAGTTAATACCATGATGCATGATAAAGTTATGAATCTTATGAGAGAATGACATAACAAATAATAGCAAAATAACGGAGATGTTAAGTAAAAATCCGGCGATAGTAAATGGAATAGCAGGAATGGATAATGTTGCGTTACCCACTGATATTTCAAAGTTACCAATCGTCGTAATTAAGTTCCATTTAAAGAAAACACCAACGATACCTACCACAATTAAGGCGGATTGATAAATGATAAATGACATAATCATAATAGATGCGGCATTAGATACTTCTACACCTTGTTTCTTTAAGGTATAGACTTGCATAGCTTGTCCTCCAGAAGCACCTGGAGTAACCGCACTATAAAATGATCCAACCATTTGAGTGGCTAACGCTGATGGGTAATGATAGTTTCTGGTATAAAGTCTAGAGAAGATAAAGATAACAAAAGCTTCAATCGCATGAGACACTAAAACAAGACCAAACATGAGAAGTAATATACCTACATCTGCACGAGCAATAGAATCAATAACACCTTGGAAGTCTTGATAAAGGGATAAGAATAAAGCAATACCAGTCGCAATAAGAATGATAAGGAAATATAGTAAAAATTTAAGGAAAGAGTGTTTCTTCTTTTCTTCGACTTTCTTTTCATCCTCTAATGTTCTAATATCGTCTAAGGATTCTACTTCATTAGCTACATCTTTTGCTTGCATATAAAAACTTTTACCTAGGTAATTCTAACATATATTTA
>CAMOYS010000046.1 GCA_946630435.1 uncultured Caryophanales bacterium
ATGTGAGATTTTAAATCGTGGATATTATTGGATTTCTTTTGCCAAATCCAAAGGATTTCATCGATCGCAGACTTAAAAGCAGTTCTTCTTAAAGTCATCATTGGAAATTCTTCTTGTAAGTTATATTCGTTTATAATACCGAATTTCTTAATAGTGTGAGCAGGAGTCCCATCTTCCCAGTGTGGGCGAACTTTTAAATGTTCATCAGAAAAACCATTTTCCATGATGTCTTTCATATTCTTTATAAAAATTTCATCAGCACGTGACATATTATTTTCCTCGTTTCATTAGTTAATAATTATGTAAGAATTCTTTAAGAATTAAAAGAACAATTAATCATTATGACTCAAAAGATAATCAATTTCGTTTTCAAAATAGATTGACCATTCATAAGGAACTAAGAATTCATCATTATAGAAAACGTCTTTTCCGTTAAGTAAATCATAATAATCACATTCAATATTTTCTTTATTTAAAGTTAGAAGCGCTCTTTGGAAATTAACACATTCAAAACCAATTTCTTGCAACGTACTTCTAAGTCTCCAAACAGCATCACGATATAAAATTTTAGCTTTATCAATATCTTTATCTGGCCAAAGATTAGTGATAGCTTGTTCCATCGTTAAAGATTTACCGTTTAAAGCGAGTAATAAGGCAAATAGTTCTTTAGATTTATTAGATGAGAAATGCACTAATGAATTATTTAAGAAACAATCAAAGTGACCAAACATTCTTACTTTTAATACAGGTTTAATGTTCGCAATCTTTAATAGATAGTTAGATAATTCAATAGAATTAATTGGTTTATAAATGATGCCTAAGACATTGTTTTTAATTTCATTTGGTAAGGAATTAAATGAGAAGTTTAAGCCTGTTACAAATGTAATACGAATATCTTTATTTATCGCGATAAGTTTTTTAGCGAGTTCTGGCCCATAAATATTAGGCATTTTAATATCGAGGAACGCCCCTATGACTTGATTATTTTTAACATAGTTTAAAATAGCTTCTTCATCATCTTTTAAGAATTTATATTCGAATTCAGTATCCGAAATAACTTCATCTAAGAATAAATGAAGGGCATTTACTTCGTCATCTACAACTAAGATTTTCATATAAGAAGTCCCCTATTTCTTCTTTGGAATATCAATTATTACTTTTGTTCCTTCTCCTATTTTACTATCAATTTCGAAGCTAGCGTTAAGTAATAATTTAAAACGATCTTTTGAGTTTTTAATACCAGTAGAAGTGTTTTTAATCGTGTTAACATCAAAACCCACTCCGTTATCAATAACTAAAATATGATAGAAGTCATCATCTTCGTTTGTAACAATTCTAAGGTAGCCGTTATCTTTAAATTGGATTTGGCTATATTTATAGGCATTTTCAATAATTGGTTGTAAGGAGAAATAAGGGACTTCAAAATCAAATGATTCAATATCGTAATAAACAGTGAATTTATTATCACTAGAAAGATTTAAGATTTCTAAATACGAATTTAAGTTATCTATTTCTTTAGAAAGAGGAACTAAAAATTTATCCCCTGCTTCTACATATGCTCTTAAGTGCTTAGAGAAAATATCCATCGCAGCATCACCACGGGCATTCGAGATAAGATATTGAGATTTAATAACATTAAGAGCGTTAAAAATGAAATGAGGATTAATTTGGTTTTTAAGAATAGAGGCTTGAAGTTCATTTAAACGTTTTTCATAAACAATTGAGGCATCAGCTTTACGTGTAGTTCTTAAAACGAAATCTATATATATTAAGAAGAATAAGACGATCATAGCGACGGAATAGAAAGATGTAATGCCAAAACTATTAAACATAAAGCCTGAACTTTTAGTGATAGCTTCCCCTACCATAACGCTTACAAATAGAGTGAAGATAACACTGCTATAGGCAAAGGTTAAAGTAAAACCGTTTTTACGATAAACGTTATAACAAAAGCGAATATACCAATATATCGATAATAAAAAGACTGGGATTAAAGCAAAGAATGTGAAATTAAAGAAGACTAAAACGTCATAAGCTATACCTGATAAAACCAAAATAATGATTGAACTAACTTTTTCTACTTTTAAAAAGGCAATTGGATAATCATGGTTAAAGTAATACATGAAGAAGATTAGACCTGCAATAAACACGGTATAACATAATATTGGTGAAACATAATTAGTGTATTCATAATTTATACCAAGGCCAATTGATTGAAGCATTAAGTTTGTTTCACTAGAAAAATACACCGTAAAGAGTATGGAAGCAGCAATTCCAGTTGTATACCAAACAGCACTTTTATCAAAGAAGTTAGATCCAATTTCAATTGCGGTTAAAAAAGTTAAAGAAATTAAGCATGATGCATTTGCAATATGAACAATATTAGCAAAAAATCCTGATGGATTATCGCCAAAAACAGCAAAGTTAATAAAGCCAATAACTATTGATGCAACGAAAACTAAAATGTTTGCTATTGTTAGTAAAGCAACATCTCTTTTGCGGCCTATAAAATTCATAATTAATGATTATACTATACAATAATTTCTAAAGAAAAAAAGATTTTATCAGTGTTTAGCACTTTTTTAGCGGGATATATATTTTAATAAAGTTGTCTAAGGGGGAAGAACTGGTGTTTCTAGAAGCATTAGTTCTTTTTCTTTTTATTGATGTTTAATGGGAAAAATTTTCCCAAAGAGCCAATTTCTGCGGAGTTTTTATTAGATTTTTACTATTTTAGAAGACAATTAGCAAGCATTTGAACCTACTAATAAATTATTAGTTAGTGCAAATAATCTCGTCTTTCTTTATCATATAAATATATTCATGTTAAAAGAGAACGCGATAACTTTATTTCTTAATAAACGAAAATGGATCATGATTGTTCTATTCGTTTTAATGTGTGTTTATTTCGTATTTTCAATTGTTGCTATCGAACTTAGAGGTTTTGAAAATCTAAATTCCGCTTTTGCATTTTCTATCGGTGGCGAACTATGTGCAATGGCAATTGCCATTATGATGACCGTCTCAATCCTTCCTACTTATAAAAGGCAGAGCGGTTATATTCGTATTTTTGTAACTTTATTATCGGTTGGGTGTTTCTGTTTATTTTTAGATACTATTCAAATGCTTATCGATGGAAGAGAACATTTAGCGATATTCAATAAAATTACTGCTATTTTAGTTTTCGATGCTGAAATTTTATTTATTTTCTTCTTCTGGCTTTATATTCAATATGCATTAGACTTAGGTGGAAAAGTCTATCAAATCATTAATATTGTTGTTGCAATTTTATTCATTGTTTTCCTTTTATTACCATGGGTTAATATGTTCTACCCTATTTACTTCCAAATCGGTGAGGATGGTTCATATTCAAGAGTAACAACATTCTGGATTCATAGATCTTATATTGCTGCAGTTGCTTTAGTTGTATTCGCTTCACTATTTGTATCTAAAGTTTCTAAAAGAAACAAAATCATCATCTTAATCTTTATGTCAATTCCACTTATCACCTTAGGAGCAGGTGGATTTAGATATGGCGTTTCCATTCTTTATTCATCGATGATGGTTTCGTTAGTGCTTATTTATGCATTCTTATTCTCTGATAATGAAAAGCACTTATATTCCACAAACAAAGAGCTTGGAATTGCCACGAATATTCAAAAGCATATGCTTCCAACAATTTTCCCAGCTTTCCCAGAAAGAAAAGAATTTGATATTTACGCTTCAATGACCCCTGCTAAAGAAGTTGGCGGAGACTTCTATGACTTCTTCTTAATTGATGATACTCATCTTGGTTTAGTTATGGCGGATGTCTCAGATAAGGGAGTACCTGCTGCTTTATTTATGATGGCGTCCAAAATTATGGTTCAAAACTATTCAATGATTTGTAAATCGCCTTCTGAAATTTTAGAATCAGTTAATAACCAAATTTGCTCTAATAACCAAGAAGATATGTTTGTGACTGTTTGGTTAGGTATTTTAGATTTAGAAACAGGTATTTTACGCGCATCTAACGCTGGACACGAAAAGCCAGTTATTATGAATAAAAATGGTGAATTTGAAATTTATAAAGATGAAGGTGGATTCGTTGTTGGTTGGTATAAAGGTACTAAATATAAAGAATATGAACTTAAATTAGAAAAAGGTTCGAAAGTATTCTTATACACAGATGGTGTTCCAGAAGCCACCACTATCGATAAAGTTCAATTCGGACGTCCTCGTATGGTGGAAACACTTAATAAATTTAAAGATCTTTCACCTGAAGAGATTATTAAACATATGAAAGAAGATATTGATACCTTCGTTGGCAATTCGGTTCAATTTGATGATATTACAATGTTATGTGTAGAATATAAGGGGAAATAATATGAATAATTATCAAGTAGAAGCTAATTTAAATTTAATAAGCAATATGATTGATCCTATTATTACTTCCTTAGAGAATATTGGTGTTACACACGCTAATATCAATCAAGTTAACTTAATTCTTGAAGAGTTATTTGTTAATATTGCTAAATACGCTTACTCTACAAATAAAGGTTTCGTGGATATTTCTTACGATATCAACAAAGACACGATGTTACTAAAAGTAACAATCAAAGATAAAGGCAAAGAATTTAATCCACTTCTCAAAGAAGAACCTGATATTGAAGCTAAAGCAGAAGATCGTCCAATTGGAGGACTTGGTATATATCTAGTTAAAAGACTAACTGATGATATTACGTATAATCGAATTAACGATGAAAATGTCCTCACCTTCACTAAGAAAATAGTCTTAAATAGTAATTAGATTTATTTATTCTAAAGAATAAGAACTCAGTATTAATTGATACAAAATGAGTTCTTTTTTTATTAAATTATAGACATTAAAAGTAGAAAAAAAGCCCGATATAATCGAGCTTTTATATTCATCTGGAGCAGATGACGGGAATCGGACCCGCATAGCTACCTTGGCAAGGTAGTGTTCTACCACTGAACTACATCTGCAAAATTCAGCGTGTTTTATTATAAATATCGTTGTATAATTATGCAAGCGAAAAGAGAAAAAACTTTATGAGTGTAACATTTAATGATTTAGCAGAATATATCTTCCCTGATGTAAAAGAAACAATCAGTGATTTAGAAAAAAGATTCCCAAAGAGAAATCTTAAAGATGGAGCCTTAGTGGTTAGATTTGCCCCTTCTCCAACTGGATTCCTTCATTTAGGATCTTTATTCACATCCTTAATTAATAGCAAAATTGCGAAAGATACTGGTGGTGTTTTCTATGTTAGATTAGAAGATACCGACACAAAAAGAGAAATAAGTGGATCCGCGAAGGAGCTTATCGATCAATTATCATACTTTGATATCATCCCTGATGAGGGTTATTTAGGCGATAAAGAAAAAGGCGATTACGGTCCATATCAACAATCACATCGCGCGGATATTTATAAAGTTTGTATTAAAGAGCTCATGAAACAAGGAAGAGCCTATCCATGTTTCTGCACTGCTAAAGAACTTGAAGAAATTAGAGAAGTTCAAGAAGCTAATAAAGAAATTCCAGGTTATTATGGAGGTTATGCGGTTTACCGTAACACCACTCCTGAAGAAGCTTTAGAAAAAATTAAAGCAGGGACTCCATATGTTATTCGTTTTAGATCTTTAGGTAATCACTTAAATAAGATTGTTATTCATGACTTAATTCGTGGTGATATCGCTATTGCGGAAAACGATTTAGATGTTGTTATTATGAAGTCTGATGGACTTCCAACTTATCACTTCGCTCACGCGGTTGATGATCATTTTATGAGAACCACTACTGTTATTCGTGGCGAAGAATGGATTGCAAGCGCGCCTATTCACGTTGATTTATTTAATGCCTTAGGATTCCCACTTGTTAACTACGCTCATTTACCTGTTATTATGAAACTTGATAACGGCAATAAACGTAAACTTTCTAAAAGAAAAGACCCAGAAGCTAGCGTGGCTTTATTCATTGAAAAAGGATTCCCAAAAGAAGCTCTTGAAGCCTATTTAATGTCAATTGCTAACTCTAACTTTGAAGAATGGACCTTAGAAAATAAGACCTTTGATATTTCTAAATTCCCATTCACTTTTGAAAAGATGTCTTTAGATGGTGTTTTATTCGACCAAGATAAATTAAATTATTTCTCTAAAGAAATTATTGCCTCTTGGAGTGCTAACGAAGTTTATAACCGTTTACTTGAATGGTCTAAACAATATGACAAAGTTCTTTATGAACATATTGAAAACACTAAAGAGTTCACTACTTCTATTTTAAATATTGAAAGAGGTGGCGAAAAAGCTCGTAAAGACTTCATCTCCTATAGTGATGTCTATCCAAGCATTAAGTTCTTCTTTAATGATGAATACGAAAATATCGTTAAAGATGGTTATCCATTCAATGACTTTATGGAACCAGGACTTATTAAAGAAGTTTTAGAAGATTTTATGTCCTCTAACGACTATTCTCTTCCAAATGATTTATGGTTTAACACTGTTAAAGAACTTGGTGTGAGACATAAATTCGCTGAATCTAATAAAATCTTTAAACAAAATAAAGATGCTTATAAAGGACATGTTGGTGATGTCGCTGAGATGATCCGTGTCGCGGTTACTGGAAGTAAGAACTCTCCAAACCTTCATAGCGTCTTAACTATTTTAGGTAAAGAAGAAGTTAACCGTCGAATTAACAAAGCTATTGAAAATTTAAAGTAATCTTGCTTTAATTTTCTCTACCGGCCCCATGGTCAAGAGGTTTAAGACGAGACCCTCTCAAGGTCTAATCTCGGGTTCGATTCCCGATGGGGTCACCAATTTAGTTAAATAGGATTGATGCCAAAGTGTCAGTCCTTTTTGTTATAATAAAAGCACCTTGTTAGAGGAAATTATAATTATAAGGTGGATTAAGTATGGATGTAGAAAAGAAATTAGGTATTAAAAAAGCCCAAGGAATAATGTTATTTGTGCAGATGATTTTGACTTGTTTTTTATTACTTGTCTCAATTTATCTATTAGTCTTTGTTATTTCTAATAATCTAGGGGGCTGGATGATTTCTTCTTATATTTTAATTATTATTTCTACTTTAGGAATTATTGGTTATGGAGTTATTGGCTATAAGAAAGAGGAATTTGCTTATAAATTAGCAGTTGCCCCATTTCTAGCAGCAATATTTGTTAATATTCTTATACCACAAAGAGATACTTTTCAAATAGCAGTTTTAGTTATCTTATTTGCCTTAGTCTTTGCGTTCCTTTTCGTTCTAAATAATCAAAAACTAACTTATTTATTTGCTATATTAATGCTCGTTATTTCTTTAACCTTCTCTATTTATTCATCTATCACTGCGAATATATCTTTCTTAGGAAGCGTTGAAGATAATTGGTTAACATATGCTGCAATGTATCTATCAATATTTATCCCAACAATTATGTCTACTACGATACTAGTTACATATAATGTAAGATCAACAAGAACTAGAGAATAAATATCACACTTAAAAAATAAGACCTCCAGATGGAAGTCAAAAAATGTAGATCAAATTTTAAAACTACTAGATAACTGTTTTATTCTTACCAGTATTTTTACCGGTATACATTCTTTCATCGGCAAGTTCGATCCACTTTTCTAATGAAATACCATTAGTGTATTTAGCCGCGCCGATAGTGACGGTGATTTTCATCTTATTGGAGCCAACTTCGAAAGTTTCTTTTTCAACACTCTTTCTAAATTCTTCAAGTTTGTCATAGAAAGAATATTTACCTTCATTTCTTAAAACGATAATGAATTCTTCACCACCATAGCGGCAGACAAAGGAATCTTTAAGAGAAGATACAGCAAGGTTAGCAATTTTAGTTAAAACTTCATCCCCTACCGCATGACCATAAGTATCATTAACATTTTTAAAGTCATCGATATCAAATAAAGCTAAAACAAGATTAGATTTATTATCTTCATTTTCAAAATAATCATATAAGCCATAACGGTTACTGATTTGAGTTAATTCGTCAGTACGTGATTCATTAACAATCTTGTTTTCAAGTGACATAGTGTATCTTAAGAAGATCACTAAATAGATGGCGATAAAGCCAAAGACCACTATAGCGTGAGTGATAAATAAGGTCATTTCAAGCCATTGTGGGATATTTTCATAATATGGTTTATTAAATGATGTTACTAAGTAAAGGGTTAAATATATGGCTAAAGATAGACCAACCCAGGAAATTGATCCTTTGATATTTCTAAATTTAGAGAAATAGGTTGTAAAAAATGAAACAACGCATAAACCGATTAAATAGAAATGGAAACCAGTATTAAAGCCAAGCATTATAGTTGTTACTGATACAAAACCAAAGAATAAGTTTCCACAGCAAAGAGCGTAGATATAATATTTTCTCGCTTTAATTAAGAAAAAGAAGAGAATGTAAATTGCAATAACACCACCAGTAACATAGGCTAAAATATCGTAATGATTAACGATAAATAAAACCAAATAAAAGACATTTAAAACCAAGTAAATGATGTTAGCGCCATAACAGGTTTTTTCGATTGTGCGATAATGTTGCTTTTTATCTACATTAGTTGTCATACAAATTTCATTATA
>CAMOYS010000047.1 GCA_946630435.1 uncultured Caryophanales bacterium
AATTTAATTACTTGTTTGGTGAGCAGTGCTTAGGCGCTGCCCATTTTTTCATTAAAGACGTCTGTCTCTAACGCCAAGAAGAGCAATAAGAATCATTCCAAAAAGAATGACTCCGATCAAAAGATCCAATTACACTTCTCCTTTCTAGGAAGTTTCAAGGGGATAGGAAGATGATATATATAACAAAATGTCATAATATATCCTCCTACTATTAAATAGGGGTAATAGGGATAAAAAATTGCAAAAGTTTGGGAAAAATAGTCCCAACGAGGGGACTTCTTGTAGGTTTTTTAGAAAAGAATTTTTATGAAATGAGAAAAAAACGCACCAAAATGCGATGCGTGTATTTTCATAGAAAGATATAACTATTTATCTTCTTCAACTGGAACCGCATCAACAGTTTCGACTGGTTTATCAGTTTCCATTTTTTCTTTATCTTTAACTGGCTCATCTTCTTTTTTCTTAGCTTCAGCTTCTTCTTTAGCTTTTTCCTTTTCATCAACTTCATCAATTGTTGATTTAGCAGCTGAGCCAAGATTGATGCCAGCATCTTTAAAACCATGTCCTACTTTAGACCATGCTTCACCAGTTTTAGTTCTTTCACCTTCACCGTTAGAGTTTTCTTCATCAGTAAAAACTACTTTAGCGGTGGTACCCATTGCTTTTCCAAAGTTTTTAAAAGCTTGGCCAATTGATTTACCAGCTTTCTTCCAATCTTCTTTTGCCATTAATCATTATCCTCGATGATTTAATTATATTAATAGCGAGAGATTTTGTTTATATATTTCATAATTATATTTATAATTGTTATCACTTATGTTAAATCAATTTTCTCGAACCGAATTAGTCTTAGGTAAAGGCTATAAAGATAAATTAAAAGATAAAGTAGTCGCTATTTTTGGTTTAGGTGGAGTAGGAGGCAATGCCTGTGATGCTTTAGCTAGAAGTGGCATTACTAATTTCGTTTTAGTGGATAACGATAAAGTTTCCTTAACTAATATAAACCGACAACTTATCGCTAACTTAAATAGTGTTGGAAGAAACAAAGTTGATGTTATGGAAGAGCATCTTAAATCCATCAATAAAGATATTAAAGTCATTAAACATAACACTTTTTATCTCCCTGAAAACTCTTCTGAATTTGATTTTTCAAAATATGATTATGTTATTGACGCGATTGATACAGTCTCGGCGAAAATTGATATCATTTTTAAGTGTAAATCAATAGGAACTCCAGTGATTTCCGCGTTAGGATGTGGAAATAAGCTTGATCCAACTAAGCTAGAAGTGACTGATTTAAGTAAAACTTCTTATGATCCTTTAGCGAAGATTCTCCGCTACGAACTAAGAAAAAGAAACATTAATCATCTTAAGGTTGTTTATTCTAAAGAAAGTCCAGTAGAAGTGGATAAAGAATTATTAGAGGAAACAATAAAAGAAGAAGGAATTAATAAGAAAAATATTCCAGGCAGTACAGCTTTTGTGCCGCCTGTCGCTGGAATAATAATCGCTAGTGAAGTAATTAAAGATTTATTGGTGGAATAGGCACTGGCCTATTTTTCTTTATCATCCTCATCATAATTATCGTAATAAGAATGATATTCGCCTTTATATTTATAGCCTAAAACCATATCAAGGGTGACGTTATCAGGCGCTCTAAAGAGGTTTTCTTCAACTTGAGGCATACTCTTGGATAACTTTTTAATAAGCTCTTTAATCTCTGCTCTTCTTGATTGAACTAAGTCATTATGATGGTCATCAGTAAATTTACAAGCGCACTGAATAAATTCTAATCCATGCTTTCTTCTAAAAGAAATGATGTCATATTCACGGATATAATACATTGGTCTAATAACTTCCATCCCTTCATAATGAGTGCTATGAAGTTTAGGAAGCATAGTTTGGAAACTCCCTGCAGATAATATATTCATTAATGTTGTTTCAATAACATCATCATAATGGTGGCCTAAGGCAATCTTATTGCAACCCATTGATTTAGCGATATTATAAAGTGCTCCTCGTCTCATTTTAGCGCATAAAAAACAAGGTGATTTAGTCTGCATATTTGCAATCTCAAAAATATCAGTTTGATGGATTTCTGCAGGGATATTTAGCTTTTTAAGGTTCTCTTTGATTAAGTTTAGATTCTTTTCATTATAGCCAGGATTCATCACTAAATACTTAACTTCAATGTTATAGTCCATAACTTTAGTTAAGGTCATAAATAACTTCGCTAAAACCATGCTATCTTTACCGCCTGAAATACAGACTGCAATTTTATCTCCATCTTTAAGTAGCTTATATTCTAAGATAGCTTTTATAAACTTAGACCAAAGTTCACTACGATAGTCAGTAGTGATTGATCTTTCATAGATATCGATTGGTTCTTTAGCTTTCATAAGTATTAAATCGTAATAAATTGTATCTAACTTAAAATCTAAATTCATTAATATTTATAAGATATAATTTAAAGAAGAAAGGTAAATCATTATATGAAAGCAATTATTAATATTAAAGATTATGGAGTAATTGAAGCGGAACTTTATCCAGAAATCGCTCCTATAACTGTAGAAAACTTTGTAAAACTAGCCGAAAAAGGCTTTTATAACGGACTAACATTTCACAGAATCATTAAAGGCTTTATGATTCAAGGTGGATGTCCAAAAGGAAATGGTACAGGTGGACCAGGTTATCAAATTAAAGGTGAATTCGATAGCAATGGTTTCCATAACCCACTTAAACATGAGCGTGGAGTGTTATCAATGGCTCGGGCGATGAATCCTGATAGTGCGGGTTCTCAATTCTTTATCATGCATAAAGACGCTCCTCATTTGGATGGAGAATATGCCTCTTTTGGTAAAGTCATAAACGGTCTTGAAATCGTCGATAAAGTAGCAGTAACCCCAACGGATTACTATGATAGACCTTTAAAACCGGTTGTTATTGAGTCTATTGTTATTGAAAAATAAGTAGTTCCTTTTTAATTATAATTTTCTAACAATTTATTTAGAGAATTTTATAACCTTGCTATACTAATTATTCGAAAGGCGGATTTTAAATAATGAATAAAAAATCTTTATTTGTAGCTCCACTTATGATGTCACTCCTCCTCACCTCTTGTGGGAATGTGATTGATTATAAAGAGCACCTTGAAGATTACGTCTATGCGATGAAATATCATGACGACTTCAATGTTCTCCAATTAACCGATATTCACTGGAACTACAATTCCTCCACCGTTAAGTCCAAAACATATTTAACTAAACTTCTTGCGGAAGTAGATAAACATCTTAAAGCGGCTCAAGGTGAGAGTGCAAAAATCGATTTAATCGAAATCACTGGCGACCAATTTATGCTCGCTAACTCATATCATGTTCAAACATTTGTTAAATTCTTTGAAGAAAAAGCCAAAGAATATGGTTTCCTCTATACTGTAATTCATGGTAACCACGATAGACACGGTTTATATAATCCAAACTGGTTAAGTGATCAATTTAGACACGCTGAACATTGTATCTATATTGAACCAGAAGACAACTTATATGGCCGTTCTAACTTTATTATCAATTTAACAAGCGATGGTGAAATTAATTCTCCAACCTCTTGGCAACTAGTTAACCTTGATTCAGGTGCTTCTTTCTCTGAAACAGCTTTATCTCCATTTAGAGATTATGATTATATTAGAGAAGACCAAGTTGATTGGTGGCTTAAAGAACACGCTAGAGTAGGGGAGACTGTTCCTGCTATTGCGTATTATCACATCCCTCAACAAGATAACTTAGAGGCTTGGAATAAAATCCATAATGATGGTGCTACCTATAAGCACAAATTCTTTAAACTTGAAGGATTCGCTGATAATGGTAATGAAGAATATGCTTCTAAATTTATCTCTGAAGGACGTAACCATAACCTTAAAGCAGCGTTTATGGGACACGCTCATAACGTTGACTGGACAGTAGATTATGATGGAGTTGTGCTTGGTTTAGGCGTTAAAACAGGTACTGAACTCTATTACGCTCATATTGAAAAAGATAGCACTGATCCAAATATGGTTGAAGGTTTAGCTTCCGTAGGAATGAACGAAAACTTTGATCTTATTGGAGCGTCTTTAGTCACAATTAAAAACGCGACTGATTTTGAGTTAGAACATCTTTATTATAACGAAAGGACATCTGGCGATTTCGCTAAATGGGTGAAGTGGTAATATGAAAAAGTTATTTGATAAAGATAATTTCATCTTCTTTGATATGAATAAAGAACAAAAGAAACAATCTTTAATCACATCTTTATTCCTTATCATTGCCTTTGTTATTGCGTCCTTCATCTTCTTATATGCTTTCTATGGTTTTGTAGATTGTATTGGTTCAATTGTTTCTGGATCAATGGACGTTGCTATTTCTGATTTATTACGTAATCTCCCACTTATTTTATGTTCATTTATGAGTATCTGGGTTATACTTTTACTTCAAGCTTCTTTTAGAAGAGTTAATGATGAAAAGTGGTTTAAGTCCTTATTAAAGAATGCAATTGCACTTATCGCTTTTGCGGTTACTAATATCATTTATATCATTGTTGGTTTAGCGATTGGCAAATACACCTCAATGGTAGAAGGATCACCATCTCGTATCTATCCTTTAGATGCTTTTATGTACTCCTTTATCATCATCGCTTTAGGTGTGTTTGTGGTTCTTTATGTTAAAAAATATCATGAAAAACTCCAATATCTCGCTCCTAAGCATGGAGAAATTGTTACTAAAGCTAGAGGCTTATATTGCACCTTCGTTTCTTTCTGGATGTTATTTGCGATGTTTGGCTTAAGTGCTGGACTTTATAGCATTTTCATCTATGACTTTATGCATGAACATGTCTTCTTTGGTATCGCAGTTATCTTAGTTTATTTACTCTCTCCATTTATGCTTGCGATGTGGGAGTTCTTCTATAACGAAATTAAGGAAGAAAAGAAGAAAGAATTACTTCTTCCATTATCCCTTATTAGTTTAGGTGTTAGTGTCTTATTTGCAGTGCTTTATATTGTTTCACTTAGCTTAAATAAAGACGCTCCATCAAATGCGGGATTTGGTATGTTCCCAGTAGCCTTTGCTGCTAGCGTTAATATCGCTACTTTATTAATGGTCTTCACTCCTGTTATCGTTTCTATTGTTATGACTATTAAGGGTATTCTTCTTAGAAAGAAAACGGCTTAATTAAATACTTATAACTTAAAGAGGCGAGTTCCTATATGAAATTTTAGGTCCCCGTCTCTTTTTTACTAAAATAGTAGACTTCTTATTGGTTTTTTCATTGTTCATTAAATTTGACAATGCGCGCACATAGTGGTTATATTAAAAAGGATATAAGGGGTCTTATTATGGATATAAAGTCATTAAAATTAAAAGGGTTTCGTTTTTGTAATGTTTTTGAAACAGTCCTTTTTGGTATTCTAATCACCTTTGGCATTGCAATGTCATTCTCTTATCAAAATTTGTATCTAGAGGTGATTATTATCTCGGGTTCTATTACCGTGTTTTGTACAATATTATTTACTCTTGAGATGATAGGTCTAGCTAAGATCAATCTTCACAAAGGACAAACTGAAAGAACAATTTATCCGAAAAATATCATTTTTTCACTTTTTGCTTCGTTCTTCTTTTTCCTTGCTCTTATTGCTGGACAAGTTACCCTTATTGTTTTTGCTATTACAAGTTCTTTCCAAGTTGGATACTATATTGCCCTTGGTTTAATAGCGGTGGAACTCCTTCCACTTTTCTCAATAATTTTAGGTGTCAAAGCCATTAAACAAATCAACGCGAATAACGGCGTTAAACCTAAAAAATCCCTTAAGAAGTCCCCTCAATCTATTTCAGAAGGCAATTCAAATTGTGCTTTGGAAGAAGTTAAAAACGAAATTGACACTGAAGCGCAATACGAAGAAAAAATCAAAAATCGTTTCGCTAAACCTGTTGAACTATTAACACTTAAAGATATTAACTCCAAAACTCATAGCGACCTTCTTACCGATATCATTATGATGGGGATGTTTAATTACACAACAATTTCTGAAACGCTTAAGAAACATCTCGATAAAGATAATAAAACTGTAACTTTGAAATTAGGTGAAAATACCCTCGACTATAAAATCATCATGAAAGAATCATATCGTGGTTCCTTCTATCTTCTTACCTTTAACGAAGTCAAAAACTCCATTATGGTGGTTAGACTTGATAACACTGATGATTTATCGGATCAAACATACACTTACATTTTCTCCAATAAAGTTGATCCAGTTTATGACCTCATTCTTAAACATTATGTCCTTGCTAAAAAAGGCACGATGTATGGTATCTATCATAAAGTTCTTCAAGTCAACGGAACTATTAACACCCCATTTGAAAATGATGTAACTTTGCCTCCAGAAGATTTACTTATACCTCCTGAACTTAAAAGAGAAAAAGCGTCTAAGATTAAAAAAGGCAAAGACTTACCAAAACCTCTTAGAATTATTCTCAAAATCCTTAAATACATCTTGTTCATCTATTTTGTCATCATTGTCATCGTAATTCTCTTCCTCATCGACTGTCTCGCTCAAACTGACTTCGCTCAAGGTGTCGCCGCGGGCTTCTTTGGTCATGAATCTATCACCAAAGTGGAAACTAGCGATGGAACTCAATATAACCTTAAATTTTCAAATGGTAACTACTATGACGAAGATGGCCATATGTGGACCAAAGACGGTGATGATTTCTATCGTGAATAGTAAACTCATCCAATCTTAAAATCTAACTCTATATTTATATAGAACATCATAAATCATAAGCAAAATAGATTTTGCTAAAAGTTTTGTTTGACTTAAATATGTTTAAACATATATAATCTTCCTCGGCACAAAATGAAAAATCAATAGTCCCGGTAAGATTATTGCTTGAGTAAGGAGGTAATACAATGCAACGTCAAACAACGATCGCAAAACCTGCTGAGATTACCCGTAAATGGTATGTCATCGATGCTACCGATGTACCACTTGGTCGTCTCGCTTCATTAGTCGCCGTTAAATTAATGGGTAAAGATAAAGCTATCTATACTCCTAACGTCGATTGTGGTGATTACATTATCATCATTAACGCTGAAAAAGTCGCACTTTCCGGCGCAAACAAAAAACAAAACAAGAAATACTACAATGTCTCCGGATATAACGGTGGTCTTAGAACAAGAACCGCTGGCGAAATGCTCGAAAACTATCCAGAAGAAATGGTAGAAAGATCTGTTTGGGGAATGATCCCAAAGGGTCCACTTGGAAGACAAATCTACAAAAAGCTCTTTGTTTACAAAGGACCAGAACATAAGCACGAAGCTCAGAAACCTGAAGTTCTCGTGTGGAAGAGATAAGGAGAAAATAGAATATGGCAAAAAATGAAACCAAATACTATGGCACTGGCCGTAGAAAATCATCAGTTGCTCGTGTCTATATCACTCCTGGTAAAGGCAAAATCATTGTCAACGAAAAAGATGTCAATGAATATATGCCATACGCTACCTTAGTCATGGACTTAAAACAACCACTTGAAGTCTTAAATGTCGCTGATAAATACGATGTCGAAGCCTTCGTTTCTGGTGGTGGTTTCACAGGTCAAGCTGGTGCTATTAGACTCGGTATTGCTCGTGCATTACTTGAAGCTCATGAAGACCGCAAGACCTTAAAAGTAGCTGGTTTACTTACCCGTGATGCTAGAGCTAAAGAACGTAAGAAATACGGTCTTAAAGCTGCTAGAAGAGCTCCACAATTCTCCAAACGTTAATCGTATTACATTAAGCCTAAGGGTCTGGAAGAAATTCTGGGCCCTTTCTCTTTAATAAATATTAATATTTTTACGATTAATTATTGATAAAGAAAAATTAGTATAGTATATTATTTAAGCGCTTGAGCGCTATAGTGGACCTTTAGCTCAGCTGGTTAGAGCGCGCCCCTGATAAGGGCGAGGTCGATAGTTCAAGTCTATTAAGGTCCACCATTATAAATATTATGGCCCTTAAGAATAAGGGTTATTTTATTAAAAAGAAGGGGAGTTATGATTGACTCATTCTCTCTAATTGGGCACTTAGCTCAGCCGGGAGAGCGTTTCCTTCACACGGAAGAGGTCGCTGGTTCGAACCCAGTAGCGCCCACCAGAATAACGCCGCTTTAGCTCAATTGGTAGAGCAACCGCCTTGTAAGCGGTAGGTTGGTGGTTCAAGTCCGCCAAGCGGCACCAGTTAAAAAAGAATCCCTCTTCATTATTAATTAGTGATGAGGATTTTTTCTTAAAATACTGCCTTAATAAAGATATATGCACATGTGGCGGAATTGGCAGACGCGCTAGACTTAGGATCTAGTGGGGCAACCCGTGCAGGTTCGATTCCTGTCATGTGCACCA